>NZ_JBHFJB010000152.1:25085-30080 GCF_057334555.1 Pseudomonas sp. AGC41 | reverse complement strand
ACACAGGAATTCAGGTGGAAATAAAAAAGGTGCGAACCGCAAGGAACGCACCTTTTTCACGAGCCGCTGAAACTCAGCTGCCGATAGCCTTCGACGCCAGCCAGAACAGTGCCGCCGACAGGCCCACCGTCGCTGGCAGGGTCAGCACCCAGGCCAGCAGGATGGTCTGGACCGTGCCGCCCTGCAGGCCGCTCTTGTTGGCCACCATCGTGCCCGCCACGCCGGAAGACAGCACGTGGGTGGTGGAAACCGGCAGGCTGAAGATATTTGCCGCGCCGATCATGCAGGCCGTGGTGATCTGCGCCGACATGCCTTGGGCGTAGGTCATGCCTTGCTTGCCGATCTTCTCGCCGATGGTCAGAACCACGCGCTTCCAGCCGACCATGGTGCCCAGGCCAAGTGCCAGGGCAACCGCCAGGATGACCCAGAACGGAGCGTATTCGGTGGTCGCGGTCAGGTCCTTGCGCAGCTTGTTCAGGTCGTCTTTCTCACGGGCTGCCAGGCCGGGCAACTTGCCGACTTTTTTCGCCGTGTCGTCCAGGCAAAGCAGGTAGCGGCGCACTTCGATGCGGCTTTCCGACGGCAGCGAATGGTAATCCGCCACGCCTTTAAGGGTGTCGAGCAGCGCATTGATGGTCGGTTCGGTCTGCTGCGGGTTGCAGCGGAATTTCTCCGGCAGGTCGCCTTCGACGCTCTTGCCCAAGGCCAGGAATTCACCCAGCGACTCGTTGTTGCGCTTGTAGAACTGGCTCAGGTGCAGCGTCGCGTCGCGAGTGCGCTCGATCTGGTAGGTGGTGCTGTTCAAGTCGAGGACGAATTGCGCAGGCACGATACCGATCAATACCAGCATGATCAGGCCGATGCCTTTCTGGCCATCGTTGGAGCCGTGGACGAAGCTGACGGCCATGGCGGAAATCACCAGTACCAGGCGATTCCAGAACGGCGGGTGCTTCTTGTCGTCGATCTTGCGGCGCTGTTCCGGCGTCTTGTGCATCTTCGACAGCGGCCGCCACCATTTCAGGCTGAGCAACACCAGGGCCGCGATCAGGAAACCGGCCATGGGCGAGAACACCAGCGAGGCGCCGATATCGATCGCTTTCTGCCAGTTCACCCCGTCGGCCAACGGAATATCGTTGATCAGCGCATTGGCCAGACCCACGCCGAGGATCGAGCCGATCAACGTATGGGAACTGGACGCCGGGATACCGAAGTACCACGTGCCGAGGTTCCAGGTGATGGCCGCCGCGAGCAGCGAGAACACCATGGCCAAGCCGTGTCCGGTGTTCACATTGATCAGCAGCTCCACGGGCAATAGGTGAACGATGGCATACGCCACCCCCACGCCACCCAGCAGTACGCCGAGGAAATTGAACACACCGGAAAAGAACACCGCCAGGTGGGGCGGCATGGCTTTGGTGTAGATAACAGTGGCAACCGCGTTAGCGGTGTCATGAAAGCCGTTGATGAACTCGAAGGCGAGGACAAAAGCCAGGGCGAGCAAGAGGCTCACAAGCACCCAAGCATCCAGTCCGCTGAATAAATCGATCATGAAGGTTTTCTGACCCGGTCATAAGGGGGCGCGATTATGCCAGAAAACCACGTTAATCGATGCATCGCCTGCTCATCGGTAACATTCTTCAACGAAATAATCGGCAGGAAGCGGCGCGGCCCCGGCTTTTGATTGGCGCGCGCAACCCTTTGATTCCGTATGGAAAGCCCAGCAAACAAGGTCCTGCGCAGGGCGCAAAGGGGCTCGGAACGGTCGTATGAAATATCGGAAAAGAAAATCGATGATGAATGCTCGCCGACCGATGGCGGAGAGAATGACAGCCCGCTTTTGGCGGGCCCTCGCTGCCAGTGTCCGGCCTGGGTGTGACCGGACACGCTACAAAACATCAGGCTTGGTGAATCATTCTTCCTCGGCCTTGAGTTCTTTTTCCATCTTTTGCAGTTCCTGGCTGAACGCCTGGTCCTGAACAGTGGCGCGTTTGCGCCAGGGTTTGCGTTCTGGTTCAGGTTGCGCGGCGTAGGTGGTGATTTCCCCGCCGTAAACTTCCTTGTAACGTTGTTCCTGGCGCTCAAGTTCCGCGCGCAGTTCGTCTTTCGTCACATGATTACCTAATGAATTTGAAATTGATCTGGTGATACGCACTGCATGTAGACGATGCAGACGGCCACGGCACCAGAGCTGATAGCTGACGTAGCATCAGGGTTTCGCATATTGCCGATACGGGAGACGCGGCCATGGGTGCTTCGTGCACCGACTGCCGACACCACATAGTGCCTGCGAGCGGAGTCGATCGATTGGTCGATCCGCCAACTGGCGCATTATAACGGTCCGCCACAATAACACTAGCCAAGTTAAAGTACCGGATTACCGATGTGAATCAATATTTCATAGCTGTTGCTAGTTGTGCGCCACGTATCACAAGTGTCGATATGCTGACGTCATTTTCATATGACAAGTTCAGTATTCTTTGTCGCTGCTCAAGTCGGTCGTCCAGGCTGCTTGCCGAAAAGTCGCAAACTCCAGCAAGAATAGCGCGCGCCTGCTGATTGCGATTATCGATCGCCGGTTCGATAATCGCACGGTGTTGATGGGCCGACACTTGTCTGTCCATCGAGCAGCCGCTTGTAATAGCCGTCATTCCGGGAGAACCAGAGATGAACGACCAATTGCGCAACGCCTTCACTTCCGTAGCGCCGCCGATCGTCGCTTCGCCGGCCAAGCGGATCCAGGCCCTGACCGGTGACCCCGACTTCATGACGTCGTTGGCCCGTGGACTGGCTGTGGTCCAGGCATTCCAAGAGCGCAAGCGGCATCTGACCATCGCCCAGATCAGCCACCGCACCGAGATTCCCCGCGCAGCCGTGAGGCGCTGCTTGCACACCCTGATCAAGCTTGGTTATGCCACCACCGACGGGCGTACCTATTCGCTGCTGCCTAAAGTGCTGACCCTGGGCCATGCCTATCTGTCATCGACACCGCTGGCAGTTTCTGCACAACCGTACCTGGACCGCATGAGCGAACAGCTGCACGAGGCCTGCAACATGGCGACGCTCGAAGGCGATGACATCCTTTACATCGCCCGGTCGGCCACGACTCAGAGGCTGATTTCGGTGGACCTGTCCGTCGGTGGCCGCCTGCCTGCCTATTGCACGTCGATGGGCCGGATCCTGCTGGCGGCACTGGATGACGCGTCGCTGCGCGATTATCTCGAGCATGCCGACCTGCAGGCCAAGACCAGTCGCACCCTGCACACGCCCGAGGCGTTGCTCGAATGCCTGCAACAGGTCCGGCAGCAGGGTTGGTGCATTGTCGATCAGGAACTGGAACAGGGCCTGCGCTCGATTGCCGTGCCGGTATACGATGCTTCGGGCCAGGTGGTGGCAGCCTTGAACGTCAGCACCCATGCCGGACGGGTCAGCCGCAACGAGCTGGAACAGCGCTTTTTGCCTGGCCTGCTCGGGGCCAGCCGGGACCTGAGCGCGCAACTGTTTACTTAAGCTGTTCGATAAACGCACACACTCCGCTTCGGTGAATTGACGGTATTTGCCCGGGCTCATTAATGTCGCGCAGCGTCATCTGGCGTTTCTTGCGTGGAATAAAAATAAAATGAACCAGCCCCAGACCTCCGTAGGCACCTGCCTCGATGTGCAGTCCTTCATCAATGCCCAGCCCATTTCTCGTTACCAATGGCGAGTGGTCATTCTCTGTTTCCTGATCGTTTTCCTCGATGGCCTCGACACCGCGGCCATGGGATTCATCGCCCCGGCGCTTTCCCAGGATTGGGGCATCAATCGAGCCAGCCTTGGCCCGGTGATGAGCGCAGCGCTGATCGGCATGGTGTTCGGCGCGCTGGGTTCCGGTCCATTGGCCGACCGTTTCGGACGGAAAATCGTATTGGTGGGGGCGGTCGTGTTGTTTGGCGCTTTCAGCCTGGCGTCAGCCTTCTGTACCAACGTCGACCAGCTGCTGGTGCTGCGTTTCCTGACCGGTCTGGGACTGGGGGCCGGGATGCCGAACGCCACGACCTTGCTGTCGGAGTACACCCCGGAACGCAAGAAGTCCTTGTTGGTCACCAGCATGTTCTGCGGCTTCAACCTGGGTATGGCCGGCGGCGGTTTCATTTCCGCCAAGTTGATCCCGGCGTTCGGCTGGCATAGCTTGCTGCTGATCGGTGGGGTGCTGCCATTGATTCTGGCAGTGGTGCTGGTGTTCTGGCTTCCGGAGTCGGCGCGTTACCTGGTGGTGCGTAACCGTGGCACCGACAAGGTGCGCAAGACCCTGGCGCCGATCGACCCGCCGACCATCGCCCAGGCGGCCAGCTTCAGCGTGCCCGAACAAAACACCGTAAAAGCGCGCAACGTGCTGGCGGTGATCTTTTCCAGTACCTACAGCGCCGGCACCTTGTTGTTGTGGCTGACGTATTTCATGGGGCTGGTGATCGTCTATCTGCTGACCAGTTGGCTGCCGACGCTGATGCGCGACAGCGGCGCGAGCATGGAGCAGGCGGCGCTCATCGGCGCGCTGTTTCAGTTTGGCGGCGTATTGAGTGCCGTCGGGGTGGGTTGGGCGATGGACCGCTTCAATCCGCACAAGGTCATCGGTATTTTCTACCTGATGGCCGGGGTGTTTGCCTACGCAGTGGGGCAGAGCCTGGGCAACATTACCTTGCTCGCCACCCTGGTGCTGGTGGCCGGCATGTGCGTCAACGGCGCGCAATCGGCGATGCCGTCCCTGGCGGCGCGCTTCTACCCAACCCAGGGCCGGGCCACCGGGGTGTCGTGGATGCTGGGCATCGGCCGGTTCGGCGCGATTCTTGGCGCGTGGATGGGCGCGACGTTGTTGGGGTTGGGCTGGAACTTCGAACAGGTCCTGACCGCGCTGGTGATTCCAGCGGCATTGGCGACCACGGCGGTGGTTATCAAGGGCATGGTCAGCCATGCGGATGCGACCTGACTTTTTCGCTAAACCTGGATCCGCACCTGTGG
>NZ_JBHFJB010000152.1:0-25033 GCF_057334555.1 Pseudomonas sp. AGC41 | reverse complement strand
GCCCAGCGGGAGCAAGCTCCCTCGCCACAGGCCCTGCGTAGTTTCCGGACAGACAAAATCGATAGCTACGCAACAATCCGTTCGATAAACGAACACTCTGTCGATTATCGGATTGTTTGGCATTTTTCCCCGGCTTAATCTTCAGTCACCCAGGCGCTGGACCTCGCGCCTTTTTTTCATGTCGGTCTACTGGATAACGGGAGCCTGCCCCATGGCTGAAATCCTTTCGCTGCACGACGCGGTGAAGCAGTTCGTCAACGACGGCGACACCGTCGCGCTCGAAGGCTTCACGCACCTGATCCCGACGGCGGCGGGTCATGAAATCATTCGTCAGGGCAAGAAGAACCTGACCCTGGTGCGCATGACGCCTGACTTGATCTACGACCAGTTGATCGGCGCCGGTTGTGCTCGCAAGTTGATTTTTTCCTGGGGCGGCAATCCTGGCGTGGGTTCTTTGCACCGGCTGCGCGATGCGGTCGAAAAGCAATGGCCGCAGCCGCTGGAGATCGAGGAGCACAGCCACGCCGACCTGGCCAATGCCTACGTTGCCGGCGCCTCCGGTCTGCCGTTCGCGGTACTTCGGGCCTACGCCGGCTCCGACCTGCCGAAGGTCAATCCGCTGATCAAGAGCGTCACTTGTCCCTTCACCGGGGAGGTGCTTGCCGCCGTGCCGTCGGTGCGGCCGGACATTACCGTGATCCACGCACAGAAGGCCGACCGCAAGGGCAACGTGTTGCTGTGGGGCATCCTCGGTGTGCAGAAAGAAGCGGCCCTGGCGGCCAAGCGTTGCATCGTCACCGTGGAGGAAATCGTCGACGACCTGAATGCCCCGATGAATGCTTGCGTGCTGCCAACCTGGGCCTTGAGCGCGGTGTGTCACGTACCGGGCGGCGCCCATCCGTCCTACGCTCACGGCTACACCGAGCGCGACAACCGTTTCTACCAGGCGTGGGATCCTATCGCCCGGGACCGTGAGACATTTACCGCATGGATTGACGAGTACATCCATGGCACCCAGGACTTCAGTGAATTCCAGGCCCGGCTGGCGGCCGCTTCGCAGGTGAAACCATGACCTATTCCACCAATGAGATGATGACCGTCGCCGCGGCCCGTAGGCTGAAGAACAACGCCGTGTGTTTCGTTGGCATCGGCCTGCCGTCGAAAGCGGCCAACCTGGCGCGGCTGACTTCGTCGCCTGATGTCGTCCTGATCTACGAATCCGGTCCGATCGGCGCCAAGCCCAGCGTACTGCCGCTGTCCATCGGCGACGGTGAACTGGCGGAAACCGCGGACACCGTCGTACCCACCGGTGAGATTTTTCGCTACTGGCTGCAGGGCGGGCGCATCGACGTCGGTTTCCTCGGCGCAGCCCAGGTCGACCGGTTCGGCAACATCAACACCACCGTGGTCGGCGATTATCATCAGCCGAAAGTCCGTTTGCCGGGTGCCGGTGGCGCGCCGGAAATTGCCGGCTCGGCGAAAAGTGTGTTGATCATCCTCAAGCAATCGGCGCGTTCGTTTGTCGACAAGCTGGATTTCATCACCTCGGTCGGTCACGGCGAAGGCGGCGATTCGCGCAAGCGCCTGGGCCTGCCGGGCGCTGGCCCCGTCGGGATCATCACTGACCTGTGCATCATGGAGCCGGAAGCCGGCAGCCATGAGTTCGTGGTCACTTCGCTGCACCCCGGGGTGACCCGTGAGCAGGTCATCGCCGCCACCGGCTGGGCGATCCGTTTCGCCGACCAGGTGCAGACCACCGCCGAACCGACCGAGGTCGAGTTGCGCGCATTGCGCGATCTTGAGGCTCGTACTGCCGCAGCTCACGGCCAGACTCCAGGAGAAGCCTGAATGCGCGACGTTTATATCTGTGATGCGATTCGAACCCCCATCGGCCGGTTCGGCGGCAGCCTGGCCGCGGTGCGTGCCGATGATCTGGCGGCCGTGCCGATCAAGGCGCTTATGGAACGCAACCCATCGGTGGACTGGCGCGCGGTGGACGAAGTGTTCCTCGGCTGCGCCAACCAGGCCGGCGAAGACAACCGCAACGTCGCGCGCATGGGCTTGTTGCTGGCCGGTCTGCCGGAGAGCATCCCCGGCGTGACCGTCAACCGCCTCTGCGCCTCGGGCATGGACGCCATCGGCACGGCGTTCCGCGCCATTGCCAGCGGCGAAATGGAGCTGGCCATCGCTGGCGGCGTCGAATCGATGTCCCGCGCGCCGTTCGTGATGGGCAAGGCCGATGCGGCGTTCTCACGCAACATGAAGCTGGAGGACACGACCATTGGTTGGCGCTTCATCAACCCGCTGATGAAAGCCCAGTACGGCGTTGATGCAATGCCGCAGACCGCTGATAACGTGGCGGATGACTACGCGGTGTCCCGCGCAGATCAAGACGCCTATGCCGTGCGCAGCCAGCAGCGTGCGGCGGCGGCCCAGGCGGCGGGATTTTTTGCCGAAGAAATCGTGCCGGTTCGTATCGCCCACAAAAAGGGCGAAACCGTGGTCGAGCAGGACGAGCATCCACGCGCCGACACCACGTTGGAAACCCTGGGCCGACTCAAACCGGTCAACGGCCCCGACAAGACCGTGACCGCCGGCAACGCCTCGGGCGTGAATGACGGGGCGGCGGCGCTGATCCTCGCGTCCGCCGAAGCGGTGAAGAAACACGGCCTGACCCCCCGGGCCAGAGTGCTGGGCATGGCCAGCGCCGGCGTCGCGCCACGGGTGATGGGCATCGGCCCGGTGCCGGCGGTGCGCAAACTGACTGAGCGCCTGGGCCTGGCGGTCGCCGATTTTGACGTGATCGAACTTAACGAAGCCTTTGCCAGCCAGGGCCTGGCGGTGTTGCGCGAGCTTGGGCTGGCGGACGATGCACCGCAGGTCAATCCGAACGGTGGCGCCATTGCCTTGGGCCATCCACTGGGCATGAGCGGGGCGCGGCTGGTGATGACAGCGCTGCATCATCTGGAAAAGACCGGCGGCAAGAAAGGCCTGGCGACCATGTGCGTTGGCGTCGGCCAAGGCCTGGCACTGGCTATCGAACGCGTCTGACGGGTCGTCCTACCAATAAGAAACCGAGGAATGCTGCATGACTGACAAGCCTGGTTACCGTCGCCCTCAAGCGGGCACTCAGCCGGAGTATCTGCACCCGCCGTACCAGTCCACCAACCTGCGCTCGCCGTCCAAGCCATTGGTGTACCTGCCCCATTCATTGTCGGAAATCACCGGGCCGACCGTAGGTGCTGATCGTCTTCAGGAGAAGGACCATGACCTGACTGCCCAGCATGCCGATGAGCCGCTCGGTGAACGGATCATCATTCACGGGCGTGTGCTCGATGAGCATGGCGAGCCGGTGCCGGGCATCCTGATCGAGATCTGGCAGGCCAACGCCGCCGGTCGCTACAACCACGACCGTGACAACCACGATGCGCCGCTGGACCCGAACTTCACCGGCACCGGTCGCACCGTGACCGACGCCGATGGCGGGTATCAATTCCAGACCATCAAGCCCGGCGCCTATCCGTGGGGCAACCACCACAACGCCTGGCGCCCGGCGCATATCCATTTTTCATTGTTCGGGCCGAGCATCCTGACGCGCCTGGTCACGCAGATGTATTTCCCCGGTGATCCGTTGCTGGAATACGACCCGATCTACAACTGCGTGCCGGACACCCGTGCCAAGGAGCGCTTGATCGCCAGTTTCGACCTGGAAAAAACCATTCCTCACTACGCCCTCGGTTATCGCTGGGACATCGTCTTGCGCGGCCGCGAAGCCACGCCGATGGAGAAATAAGATGACGCTCAACGCCACTACGTCCCACACCGTCGGCCCTTACTACCACATCGGCCTGACGTGGCTGAACCGCGAAGACCTGACCGACGCCCAGACGCTCGGCCAGCGCGTGGCGATCACCGGGCAAGTGATCGACGGCAACGGCCAGTTCGTCAACGACGCCATGCTGGAAGTCTGGCAGGCCAACGCCGCCGGTAAATACGCTCACCCGGAAGACGATCAGGACAAACCGTTGGACCCGCATTTCGACGGTTTCGGCCGGGTCCCGGTGGATGCCGAAGGGCGGTTCCGCTTCACCACCATCAAGCCGGGCACCGTGCCGGGGTTGGGCGGTACGACCCAGGCGCCGCATCTCGTTGTACTGGTGTTCGCTCGCGGGTTGGTCAAGCATCTGTTGACGCGCATCTATTTCGCCGACGAACCCGCCAACGAAGCTGATCCATTGCTGGCCTGCGTACCCGAGGAGCGTCGCGACACCATCGTGGCCCGGCCCGATGCATCGGGTGCTTACCAGTGGAACGTGATTCTCCAGGGCACGGATGCCGAGACAGTGTTCTTCGATTACTGAGTGAAACCCCTGTGGCGAGGGAGCTTGCTCCCGCTGGCTTGCGCAGCAAGCCCATGGCAGGCGACGCGTGCATCCAGACAGCGCCGAGCCTGGTTTTGCGACTGCTACGCAGCCGAGCGGGAGCAAGCTCCCTCGCCACGGGTGGCAGACTGTGGAACGGGAGTGTTACGAAGTATGTCTAGACTTCGTCAGTCCCCAACGAGTGATTAACCCATGACCACCCCAATCAGCCACTACACCAGCGAAGAACGCAGCAAGCGCATCTTCGCCATCGTCGGTGCCTCATCCGGCAACCTGGTCGAATGGTTCGACTTCTACGTCTATGCGTTCTGCGCGATTTATTTCGCCCCGGCGTTTTTCCCATCGGACAATCCGACGGTGCAACTGGTCAACACGGCGGGGGTGTTCGCCGCCGGGTTCCTGATGCGGCCCATTGGCGGCTGGATTTTCGGCCGGGTAGCGGACCGTCACGGGCGCAAGAATTCGATGATGATCTCGGTGATGATGATGTGCTTCGGCTCGTTGCTCATCGCCTGCTTGCCCACCTACAAGGACATCGGCGTCTGGGCGCCGGTGCTGCTGTTGTTCGCTCGCCTGCTGCAAGGCCTGTCGGTGGGCGGCGAGTACGGCACGACCGCGACCTACATGAGCGAAGTCGCCCTCAAGGGGCAACGCGGCTTTTTTGCCTCGTTCCAGTACGTGACGCTGATCGGCGGGCAACTGTTGGCGGTGTCGCTGGTGGTGATCCTGCAGCAGTTTCTCAGCGAAGAAGAGCTGCGCGCTTACGGTTGGCGAATCCCGTTCGTGGTGGGCGCCGCCGCCGCGTTGATTTCCCTGTTCCTGCGCCGGTCCCTGAAGGAAACCACCAGCAAGGAAATGCGCGAAAACAAGGACGCCGGCAGCATCGCCGCGCTGTTTCGCGACCACAAGGCCGCGTTCATCACCGTGCTGGGCTACACCGCCGGCGGTTCGCTGATTTTCTATACCTTCACCACTTACATGCAGAAGTACCTGGTGAACACCGCCGGCCTGCACGCCAAGACCGCCAGCTACATCATGACCGGCGCGCTGTTTCTCTACATGTGCATGCAACCGCTGTTCGGCATGCTCGCAGACAAGATCGGCCGGCGTAACTCGATGCTCTGGTTCGGCGGGCTGGGGGCGTTGTGCACCGTGCCGATCCTGCTGACGCTCAAAAGCACCAGCAACCCGTTCCTGGCGTTTGTCCTGATCACCTTCGCCTTGGCGATCGTCAGCTTCTACACCTCCATCAGCGGCCTGGTGAAAGCCGAAATGTTTCCACCAGAAGTGCGGGCGCTGGGAGTAGGGTTGGCCTATGCGGTGGCGAACGCGATTTTTGGCGGTTCCGCCGAGTACGTGGCCTTGAGCCTGAAAGCCCAGGGTATGGAAAACGCCTTTTATTGGTATGTCACGGTGATGATGGTCGTTGCGTTCCTGTTCAGTCTGCGGCTGCCCAAACAACCGGCGTATTTACATCACGATCTTTAAGGCTTGGTTGATTCATTGTGGCCAGGGGATATCTGGCCATAGAGGCATTCATTTTTCGAAGGACTGTTTATGAGCGAACGACCGGGCAATCAGCTGTTCGATGCCTACTTCACCGCCCGCGACATGCGCGAGGTGTTCTGCGATGCGGGCCGTGTACAGGCCATGCTCGACTTTGAGGCGGCGCTGGCCCGGGCCGAGGCGCGGGTTGGGCTGATCCCCAAGGAGGCGGTAGCGCCGATCGAGAATGCCTGTCGCGCCCAGCTGTACGATTTTTCGGCGTTGAGCGAAGCGATTGCCAGCGCCGGCAATTCGGCGATCCCGCTGGTCAAGGCGTTGGGCAAGCGCATCGCTGCCCAGAGCGCCGAGGCCGAACGCTACGTGCACTTGGGCGCAACCAGCCAGGACGTGATGGACAGTGGCTTGGTGCTGCAACTGCGCCAGGCGCTCGGACTGATCGAAGGTGAACTGGCGCAACTGGCCGCCACCCTGGCTCGACAAGCCGAACGTTACGCCGCCACGCCGCTGGCCGGGCGCACCTGGCTGCAACACGCCACGCCGGTCACGCTGGGGATGAAAATCGCCGGCTGGCTGGGGGCCGTCACGCGCAGTCGCCAGCGCTTGCGGGAACTCAAACCGCGCCTGTTGGTGCTGCAATTTGGCGGCGCCTCCGGGACCCTCGCCGCTTTGGGTGAGCAGGCGCTGCCGGTGGCCGAAGCCTTGGCCGCCGAGCTGCAACTGAACCTGCCGGAGCAGCCTTGGCACACCCAGCGCGATCGCCTGGTGGAGTTCGGCGCGGTGCTGGGCTTGATCGCCGGCAGCCTGGGCAAACTGGGGCGCGACGTCAGCCTGTTGATGCAGACCGAGGCAGGCGAGGCGTTCGAACCTTCGGCGCCGGGCAAGGGCGGTTCGTCGACCATGCCCCACAAGCGCAACCCGGTGGGCGCGGCGGTGTTGATCGGCGCTGCGACGCGGGTGCCCGGTCTGTTGTCGACGCTGTTCAGCGCCATGCCTCAGGAACATGAGCGCAGCCTCGGCCTGTGGCACGCCGAATGGGAAACCCTGCCGGACATCTGCTGCCTGGTGTCCGGCGCGCTGCAACAGGCGCGACTGCTGGCCGATGGGCTGGAAGTGGATGCGGCGCGCATGGCCCGCAACCTGGAACTGACCCAAGGGCTGGTGCTGGCCGAAGCCGTCAGCATCGTCCTGGCCCAGCGGGTTGGTCGCGACACCGCGCATCATCTGCTGGAGCAATGCTGCAAGCGCGCGGTGGCCGAACAACGGCATCTGCGCGAGGTGCTGGCGGACGAGCCGCAGGTCACCGCGCAGTTATCCGCGACCGAGCTTGATCATCTGCTCGACCCGGCCCACTACCTCGGACAAGCCCAGGCCTGGATTGCCCGAGCGGTGGCCGAACACCTTGCCTTGAATGCCTGAAAGGAGATTGTTGTGGGATTGGTCAAACTCGCCGAGGGCGATCTGAACTATTGTTTTGATGAGCGGCGATCGGACGGGTCGCAGGACGCCCCGGTGCTGGTGCTCTCCAACTCCCTGGGCACCGACTTGCACATGTGGGACGAGCAGGTCGCGGCGTTCAGCGAACACTTTCGGGTCCTGCGTTTCGACACCCGTGGTCACGGCCAGTCGCTGGTCACCGAAGGCCCCTACAGCATCGAACAGCTGGGCCGCGACGTGTTGGCGATGCTCGATGCGTTGGACATCGACAAGGTGCACTTCTGTGGCCTTTCGATGGGTGGCCTGATCGGCCAGTGGCTGGGGATCAACGCCGGCAAGCGCCTGCACAAACTGGTGGTGTGCAATACCGCGGCGAAGATTGGCGACCCTTCGATGTGGAACCCGCGCATCGAAACCGTGCTGCGTGATGGCAAGACGGCGATGGTGGCGTTGCGTGATGCGTCGATTGCCCGCTGGTTCACGCCGGATTTCGCCAAGGCCCATCCGGCGACGGCGGAAAAAATTACCGACATGCTGGCGGCGACCTCGCCCCAAGGCTATGCGGCCAACTGCGCCGCAGTGCGCGACGCCGATTTTCGTGAGCAGCTATCGCTGATCCGTGTGCCATTGCTGGTGATCGCTGGCACCGAAGATGCCGTGACGCCGCCAGCGGGCGGACGTTTTATCCAAGAGCGGGTCGAGGGCGCCGAATACGCCGAGTTTCATGCCGCGCACTTGTCCAACGTCCAGGCCGGCGCCGCGTTCAGCGCGCGGGTACTGGATTTTCTGCTTGATTCTGGCCGCGCCTGAGGAGTTTTTTGTGGACGAGAAACAACGTTACGACGAAGGCATGCAAGTACGCCGCGCGGTGCTGGGCGATGCCCACGTCGACCGCAGCCTCAATGCCTTGACCGAATTCAACAGCGAATTCCAGGAGATGATCACCCGCCACGCCTGGGGCGACATCTGGACCCGCCCGGGCCTGCCGCGCCATACTCGCAGCCTGATCACCATCGCCATGCTGATCGGCATGAACCGCAACGAAGAACTCAAGCTGCACCTGCGCGCCGCCGCCAACAACGGCGTGAGCCGCAGCGAGATCAAGGAGGTGATCATGCAGAGCGCCATCTACTGCGGCATCCCGGCGGCCAACGCCACCTTCCACCTGGCCGAATCGGTCTGGGATGAACTGGGTGTCGAGTCGCGGGGTTAGGACATACCTCGATTCCTGTGGGAGCGAGCCTGCTCGCGAAAGCGGTAGGGCAGCTTGCATCGATGTTGAATTTGATGACGCCATCGCGAGCAAGCTCGCTCCCACAATGAATTATGTCGTACGCAAATTCGATGACCACCGAAGATCCGGTGTGGGAGCGAGCCTGCTCGCGAAAGCGGTGGATCAGCCGACAACCATCCCAACTGACCCTCCGCTTCGGCTTCACAACAAACTGATCGGATAGCTGACGATCAACCGGTTCTCATCGAACTCATTGGTATTGAAGTCCCGGCGCATCGTCGAGTTGCGCCACTTCACGTTGAGACTCTTCAACGCGCCGCTCTGCACGGTATACGCCAGCTCTGTCTCGCGGCCCCATTCCTTGCCATCGTCGACGGTAGCGGTGTGCACGTTGTCGCCGCTGATGTAGCGGTTCATCAGGGTCAGGCCCGGCACGCCGACGGCGGCGAAGTTGAAGTCGTGGCGCAGTTGCCAGGATTTTTCCTTGGCGTTGTCGTAGCTGGAGTTGTAGCTGTCGTTCGCCAGGGTGCCGCCGCTGGTGCCGTTGACGCGCATCCAGGCGTCATCGCCGCCGACTTTCTGCAGGCCGACATAGAAGGAGTTGCCGCCGTACTTGGCCGAGAGCATGGCGAACGCGGTCTTGTTGTCGAGATCGCCGGCCAGGGCGCTGCCGTCTTCCTTGCCGATGAAATAGCCAAGGTTGGCGCCCAGGGTCCAGTCGCCCATGGGTTGGCTGTGGGTCAGGTTGAAATATTGCTGCTGGTAGATGTCGGACAGTTCCGCGTACCAGACGCCAACCTGGGTGCGTTTTTCGTTGAAGGCATATTCGCCGCCGCCGAAGTTGAAACGGTCGGAAGTGAAAGCACCGCGGCCGTTCATCGACATGTCTTCCATGCTTGCGTCGTTGCGCGGGCTATTGCCACGGAACTGGCCGCCGTAAAGGCTCAGGCCGTTGATCTCGGTGGAGGTGACCTGGCCGCCCTGGAAGGTTTGCGGCAGGGAGCGGCCATCATCGGAACGCAGGATCGGCAGCACCGGCATCCACTCGCCGACTTTCAGCTCGGTCTTCGAGACCTTGGCCTTGAGCGCCACGCCCAACCGGCCGAAGTCATCGGCCGGGCGACCGTCGTCGTGCACCGGCAGCAACTGGGTACCGGCGGTGCCGCGACCGCCGTCGAGCTTGACCGAGTACAGGCCGAGCACGTCCACGCCGAAACCGACCGTGCCCTGGGTGAAACCGGACTTGGCGTCGAGAATAAAGCTTTGCGTCCATTCCTCGGCCTTGCCTTGAGCGGCGGCGTCGTTGGTGAAGTTGCGGTTGAAGTAGAAGTTACGCAGATTCAGCGTGGCCTTGGCGTCCTCGACGAACCCCGATTCCGCTGACAACACCGGCAATGCTACGCCGGACAGCGCGACGGCAATGAGGCTGGGGAAAACTTGCTGTGTGGGCTTCATGGGCGTGTCTCTTGTTTTTCTATGGACGAAGCGAGTCGTTGCCGCAACCTTTGGGTTGCCGGCGGTGCGGTGGGGCTGGACTGTTGAATCGGCCGAGAATCAGCCGGACGGTGCAGGGCGTAGAGACATGGCGTCGAACCTGTTGTTATTGGTTTTGTGCGAGGGATGGTGAAGGGCCGCCCGGGATCGGTTCAATTGGCGTTTGACGGTTTTGGGCGATTATCGAACGGCAAAACAACCAATCAGATAAACGCAATTCCCTGTGGGAGCGAGCCTGCTCGCGAAGACGTTGGCACATTCAATATCAGTGCAAGGTGATCCAATGCTTTCGCGAGCAGGCTCGCTCCCACATTG
Source organism: Pseudomonas sp. AGC41 (assembly GCF_057334555.1). Classification (NCBI taxonomy): domain Bacteria; kingdom Pseudomonadati; phylum Pseudomonadota; class Gammaproteobacteria; order Pseudomonadales; family Pseudomonadaceae; genus Pseudomonas; species Pseudomonas sp. AGC41. Next base: position 14,668 of record NZ_JBHFJB010000152.1, on the reverse strand, counting down.
GAGTTTGTGTTGGGCTGGGAAACAGGCGCAAACAAAAAGCCCACCTTTCGGTGGGCTTCATGTTTTCAGCGCATCAAATCAAAACAACTTCGTCTCTGGCGCTTTCTCCGCGATCGGTTCGCGCTTGCCCGTCTCGGCATTCCAGCCGCCGCCCAGGGCCTTGTACAAATTGACCTCGCTGGTCAGTTGCGCAAGACGGTCGGTGATCAGCGATTGCTGCGCGCTGAACAACTGGCGCTGAGCGTCGAGGAAGGTCAGGTTGCTGTCGACTCCGATGCGGTAGCGACGCTCGGCCAGGCGGTAGTAATCCTGGTTGGCGGCGACGAAGTCGGTCTGTGCCTGCAACTGTTCGTTGTAGGTCTGGCGCGCGGCCAGGCCGTCGGAGACTTCCTGGAACGCGGTCTGGATCGACTGCTCATACTGCGCGACGTTGATGTCTTTCTGGATCTTGGCGTAGTCCAGGCTTGCCCGCAGGCTGCCGGCGTTGAAGATCGGCAGGTTGATCTGCGGAGCGAAGGTCCAGGTGCCCGAGCCGCCCTTGAACAGGCCGGAAAGGTCCGGGCTCAGCGTACCGGCGTTCGCCGTCAGGCTGATGCTCGGGAAGAACGCGGCCCGCGCGGCGCCGATGTTGGCGTTGGCGGCGAGCAGGTTGCGTTCGGCCTGGAGGATGTCCGGGCGCCGTTGCAGCAGGTCCGAGGGCAATCCGGCAGGCACTTTGCTGAGCAGATCATCGCTTAACGGTCGGGTCTGCAGGTTGGCCGGCAGGCCGGTGCCCAGCAGCAGGGTCAGGCTGTTTTCATCCTGGGCCACCTGGCGCGTGTAGCGAGCCAGTTGCACACGGGCGTTTTCCACCGCCGTACGGGCTTGGCTCAAGTCCAGGGCCGAGGCCACGCCGACTTCGGCGCTGCGCGAGGTCAGCTTCAGGCTTTGCTCATAGGTGCCCAGGGTTTCCTGGGTCAACTTGAGCAGTTCCTTGTCGGCTTGCCAGGTCAGGTAGGCGTTGGCGACGTTGGCCACCAGGCTGATCTGGGTGCTGCGGCGGGCTTCTTCGGTGGCGAAGTAGCTTTGCAACGCTTGCTCGCTCAGGCTGCGGACGCGACCGAACAGGTCCAGTTCGTAGGCGCTGATCCCCAGCGTCGCCGAGTAGGAGCTGCTGATTGCCGCTTCACCGGTTTGCGAGGCGCGTGCCGGCACCCGCTGGCGGTTGCCGGAGCCGGTGGCCGAGACCGCCGGGAACAGGTCGGCGCGCTGGATGCGGTACTGCGCGGCGTAGGCGTCGATGTTCAGCGCCGCGATGCGCAGGTCGCGGTTGTTTTCCAGGGCGACCTGGATCAGCTGTTGCAGCGCCGGGTCATGGAAAAACTGTTTCCAACCCTGCTCGGCAGCGGTCTGGCCGGGCGCGTTGGCCGGCTCGTAGGCCGGCCCTTGCGGATACTGGGCCGCGACCGGTGCTTCGGGCCGCTGATAGTCGGGAATCAGCGAGCATCCGCTGAGCACGACGGCGGCGATGGTCAGGGAAAGTAGCGACTTGCTCATTGGCCAGCCTCTTTAGAAGTTTCAGGAGTGTTGTCCTGGTCGATATTTTTACGCCGACCGATTGACGACACCGTCACGAAGAACAATGGCACCCAGAAGATTGCCAGGATGGTCGCGGTGAGCATACCGCCAATCACGCCAGTACCGATGGCGTGCTGGCTACCCGAGCCGGCGCCGGTGGAGATGGCCAACGGGACTACGCCGAGGACGAACGCCAGGGAGGTCATGATGATCGGCCGCAGACGCATCCTACAGGCTTCGATCGCGGCTTCCACCAGGGTCCGGCCCTGTTCATGGAGTTCCTTGGCGAACTCGACGATCAGGATGGCGTTTTTCGCCGCCAGGCCGATGGTCGTCAACAGGCCTACCTGGAAGTACACGTCGTTGGACAGGCCGCGCAGGCTGGTGGCCAGCAGGGCACCGATAATCCCCAGCGGCACCACGAGCATGACCGCGATCGGAATCGACCAGCTTTCATACAGCGCCGCCAGACAGAGGAATACCATCAGCAGCGAGAGCGCGTACAGCGCCGGCGCCTGGGAACCCGACAGGCGTTCCTCATACGACAGGCCGGTCCAGGAGATGCCGACCCCCGCCGGCAGCTTCTGCGCGATGGCCTCGACTTCGGCCATCGCTTCACCCGTGGAATAACCTGGCGCCGGAGCACCGAGGACTTCCATCGCTTCCACGCCGTTGTAACGGGCCAGTTTCGGCGATCCGTAGGTCCACTCGCCCTTGGCGAAGGCGCTGAACGGCACCATGGTCCCGGCGCTGTTGCGCACGTACCACTTGTTCAGGTCCTCCGGGCTCATGCGCGCGTCCGGTCGGCCTTGAACGTAGACGCGTTTCACCCGACCACGGTCGATGAAGTCGTTGACATAGTTACTGCCGAGGGCAATCGACAGGGTGTTGTTGATGTCCGAAAGGGTGATGCCCAGGGCACTGGCCTTCTCGTCATCGATGTCCAACTGGTACTGGGGCTCGTCGTTGAGACCGTTCGGACGCACCTGGGTCAGGACCTTGCTCTGCGAAGCCATGCCCAGGAACTGGTTGCGAGCCTCCATCAGCTTTTCGTGACCGATGCCGGCCCGGTCCTGCAGGAACACGTCGAAACCGGTGGCGTTACCCAATTCCATCACCGCTGGCGGAGCGAAGGCAAACACCATCGCGTCGCGGAACGTGAAGAAATGCTGCTGGGCGCGGCCGGCGATCTTGAATACGGTGTTGTCGGCGTTTCGCTCTTCCCACGGCTTGAGCATGATGAATGCCATGCCGGAGCTCTGGCCACGACCGGCGAAGTTGAAGCCGGTCACGGTAAACACCGAGGCCACGCCGTCCCCTTCACCGCCGTCCTTGCTCGGACGCAGCAGGAACTCACGCATCTTGTCCACGACCACCTGGGTGCGCTCGGCACTGGAGCCGGCCGGTGTCTGCACTTGGGCAAACAGCACGCCCTGGTCTTCTTCCGGCAGGAACGCCGTCGGAATGCGGGTGAACAGCCAGACCATGCCGACCAGAATGATCACGTAGGCCAGCAGGTACGGAGCCTTGTGCTTGAGCATGTTGCCCACGCCACGCTCGTAGCTGCGCACGCCACGGTCGAAGTTGCGGTTGAACCAGCCGAAGAAACCGCGTTTCGGCGTACCGTGCTCGCCCTTGGGGATTGGCTTGAGCATGGTGGCGCACAGCGCCGGGGTGAAGATCAGAGCAACCAGCACCGACAGGGCCATGGCCGAGACGATGGTGATCGAGAACTGTTTGTAGATCACGCCGGTGGAGCCGCCGAAGAACGCCATCGGCAGCAGTACCGCCGACAGCACCAGGGCGATACCCACCAGGGCGCCCTGGATCTGGCCCATGGATTTCTTGGTGGCTTCCTTGGGCGACAGGCCTTCTTCGCTCATCACCCGTTCGACGTTTTCCACCACCACGATGGCATCGTCCACCAGCAAGCCGATGGCCAACACCATGCCGAACATGGTCAGGGTGTTGATGCTGAAACCGAACGCGGCGAGGATCCCGAACGTACCCAGCAGTACCACCGGCACCGTCATCGTGGTGATGATGGTGGCGCGGAAATTCTGCAGGAACAGGAACATCACCAGGAACACCAGCGCGACCGCTTCGATCAGGGTTTCAATCACGCCCTTGATCGATTCGCTCACCACTGGCGTGGTGTCGTACGGGAACACCACTTCCAGGCCTTGCGGAAAGAATGGCTTGAGGTCATCGACGGTCTGGCGCAGGGCCTTGGCCGTGTCGAGGGCGTTGGCACCGGTCGCCAGGCGCACCGCCAGGCCGGAGGCCGGCAAGCCGTTGAACTGGGCGTTGATGCTGTAGTTTTCGCCGCCCAGGGCCACATCGGCGACATCGCCGACGCGCACTTGCGAGCCGTCCGGGTTGACCTTGAGCAGGATCGCCTTGAACTGCTCGGCGGTCTGCAGGCGGGTCTTGCCGATGATGGTGGCGTTCAATTGCTGGCCGGGCAGGGCAGGCAGGCCGCCGAGCTGGCCGGACGCGACCTGGACGTTCTGCGCGGAAACCGCGTTGCTCACATCCACCGGGGTCAGGTTGAATTTGTTCAACTTGGCCGGGTCGAGCCAGATCCGCATGGCGTACTGGGCACCGAAGACTTGGAAGTCGCCGACGCCCTTGGTGCGCGAGATCGGGTCCTGCATGTTCGACACGATGTAGTTGGACAGGTCCTCGCGGGTCATGCTGCCATCGCGCGAGACCACGCCGATCACCATCAGGAAGTTTCTCACCGATTTGGTCACGCGGATGCCCTGTTGCTGCACTTCCTGCGGCAACAGTGGAGTGGCCAGGTTCAGCTTGTTCTGCACCTGGACCTGCGCGGTGTCGGAGTTGGTGCCTTGCTCGAAGGTCGCGGTGATGGTCATGCTGCCGTCGGAGTTACTTTCCGAGGACACATAACGCAAGTTGTCGATACCGTTGAGCTGTTGCTCGATGACCTGCACCACGGTGTCCTGCACGGTTTGTGCGGAAGCACCCGGGTAGGTCACCTGGATCGCAATGGCCGGCGGCGCGATGCTCGGGTATTGGTTGATCGGCAACTTGAGGATCGATAGGGCCCCGACCAGCATGATCACCAGGGCGATCACCCAGGCGAAGATCGGACGGTCGATAAAGAATTTCGACATGGTTTACTCCCCTTTGCCGCCGGCGGCTTTGTCAGCTGCCTGAGCGGGGGCCGGGTTCTTTGCGCCAACGTTGGTGGCTTCGGTGGCTTTGACTTCCACCCCTGGCCGTACGTACTGCAACCCCTCGGTGATCAGGCGATCACCGGCCTTGAGGCCGTCTTCGATCAGCCACTGACTGCCGACGGTACGGCTGGCCTTGAGCTGACGCAATTCGACCTTGTTATCGGCACCGACGACCATGGCGGTCGGCGAGCCCTTGAGGTCGCGGGTCACGCCTTGCTGCGGCGCCAGGATCGCCGCGCTGTTCACGCCGGCCTGCAGCTGTGCGTGGACAAACATGCCCGGCAGCAGAGTGTGTTCAGGGTTGGGGAACACGGCGCGCAACGTCACGGAACCGGTGGTCGGATCGACCGAGACTTCAGAGAACTCCAGCTTGCCTTCATGAGGGTACTGGCTGCCATCTTCCAGGGTCAGCTTGACCGTGGCGGCGTTATCGCCAGCCTTCTGCAAGCGACCGCTTTGCAGCTCACGGCGCAGGTTCAGCAGCTCGACGGAACTCTGCGTCACGTCGACGTAGATCGGGTCGAGTTGCTGGATGGTCGCCAGGGCGTCGGTCTGGCCGTTGCTCACCAGCGCTCCCTCGGTGACCGAGGAGCGCCCGATGCGACCGGAAATCGGCGCGTAGACCTTGGTGTAGCGCACGTTGATCTGGGCCGTCTGCAGGTTCGCTTCCGACTCCAGGCGGTTGGCCACGGCGGTGTCGTACTCCTGGCGGCTGACCGCCTGCTCGTCGACCAATTGCTTGTAGCGATCGGCGATCGACTTGGTGGATCGCAGGTTGGCCTCGGCGCTCTTGAGGTTCGCTTCATAGACGGCCGGGTCGATCTGGTACAGCTGCTGGCCGGCCTTGACGTCGGCGCCTTCCTTGAACAGCCGCTTGAGGATGATGCCGTTGACCTGCGGCCGCACTTCGGCGACGCGGAACGCACTGGTGCGGCCCGGCAGTTCGGAGGTAAGGGTGAAGGGTTGAGTCTTGAGGGTTACGACGCCGACCTGAGGAGGGGGAGGGGCAGGGGCAGCCTCTTCCTTTTTGCATCCGCTGAGCAGCGATGCCAGGGCGATGGCAGTGACCAGAGCGGTAACAGCTGGCTTGAATTGCATGGAAATCCTCGGGTCCAGGCGCGCAACGGGCGCACTCGAAAAGTGGAAGGTTAAAAAATGAGCATTATTCAATTAATAGGTTGCTAAGAAATATACTTACGTACATGGTTGTTTGTAAACAGCCAAATTGCGTACCATCCGTATTTACAAAAGCCTGACAAAAGGCCGATGCAGTCCGGGGACGCATTCCGAGAGGCGCTGCCTCACAGGTTGTCCGGCTGATCCTTACGCATTGCTTACGCATCCTGATTGAGGTGTTTACTGCCATGGTACGTCGTACCAAAGAGGAAGCCCTGGAGACTCGCAGCCAGATCCTTGAAGCGGCCGAAAAAGCCTTCTTCGAGCGCGGCGTGGCGCGAACGACGCTGGCCGACATCGCGACGCTGGCCGGTGTGACGCGTGGTGCGATCTACTGGCATTTCAGCAACAAGGCGGATCTGCTCCAGGCCATGCTCGATACGTTGCATGAACCGCTGGATGAGCTGGCCCGCGCCAGCGAAAACGAGGAAGAGCTCGACCCGCTGGGGTGCGTGCGCAAGCTGCTGGTGAGGTTGTTCCAGCAAGTGGCCCTGGACCCGAAAACCCGACGCATTAATGAGATTCTGTTCCATAAGTGCGAATTCACCGATGAAATGTGCGACTTGCGCCAGCAACGGCGCGAGGTCAGCCTCGACTGTAACGTGCGTATCGCGCTGTCCTTGCGCAATGCAATGAAACGCGGGCAGATGCCGGATGACCTGGATCCCGAGAGGGCTGCGGTGGCCATCCATGCCTATATCGACGGGATCCTGTATCAGTGGCTGCTGGCGCCGGACAGCTTCGCCCTGGCCGGCGAGGCCGAGCGCTGGGTGGATATCGGGTTGGACATGCTGCGCCTGAGCCCTAACCTGCGCAAATGAAACAAAGTGTGCAATTACGACCGGGTGTGTCAATAGCACGGGTGACATTTGGCGCGTTGGTCACTCATGCCCGCAGCGGAGTATCTTTATAAACGTCCGCCCCGTTGGTTGATAGGCACAATTGTCTCGATTTTGTACTGAATCTGTTTCGTTCTTGTGAGCTCGCCAATCGTTTGCTGTAAAAGGCCCGCCAGGCGAAGCGGGCGGGCCTTTTATCAACCGAGGGTCAGCGTAAGGGTGGCGCTGTAGGGTTCCTCATCCAGCGCGTGGCTCAAACGGGTTTGGCATGAGACTGAATTGACGCCGGTGGAGGTAGCGCTGTGCGAGTGATTCGGTGTCAATGTCGGTGAGAACACACCAAAGGACACATGGACATACAGTCCCACGTTGAAACGGAACCCGGTGTCATTGTCGCCAAAATCGATAGCGTGGTTGTAAATGCTCTTGCTGCGTGAGCCTAACGGACGCGAATAAGGAAAGTACGTTCTCAACACTTTGATTTCCCCGGGAAGGATTTCCAGGTGGTCTCGTTGTTCTTCGCTCAGGTCCAGGCTATTGGCGCCTACGGGAAATGAATGGTCAGTGTTGTTGACGATCTGCAGAATCAGGCGTGTCTGATCTTTGCGGTTCTTCTGTTTCTCCCAGGTTTGAATTTGCTGATTGGCTTGGTCAAGCAGCTCCTGCCTTTCCGTTTCGGATTGATGTGCAAGTTGCGCAGCGATGTCGTTCATCTGAATTCCCTTTCGTGTTGACATTGATATTCCAAAAGTCATCCTGCCTTTGGCAAAAACAATATGAACGTCGGGATTCGGTTAGAACAGTATTGATAGATAACCTGATGTTTAAACGAAAAAAAGCCCTGATGTTCAGATCAGGGCTTTGAGCCGGCTGAGTAATCAGAGCACCGGATAATCGATATACCCCACCGGCCCTTTCCCATAGAAGGTTTCCGGGTGAGGTTCGTTCAGCGGTGCATCGGCCTTCAGGCGTGCAGGCAGGTCCGGGTTGGCAATGAACGGCACGCCGAACGCCACGGCGTCAGCCTTGCCTTCCGCCAGCCAGGCATTGGCGCTCTCTTTGGTGAAGCGCTCGTTGGCGATGTACGGGCCGCCGAATGCTTCCTTGAGTTGTGGGCCGATGCTGTCTGCGCCTTCTTTCTCGCGCGAGCAGATGAAGGCGATGCCACGCTTGCCCAGTTCGCGGGCCACATAACTGAAGGTTTCCAGGCGGTTTTCGTCGCCCATGTCATGGGAATCGGCGCGCGGTGCCAGGTGCACGCCCACGCGGCCGGCGCCCCAGACTTCAATGGCGGCGTCGGTCACTTCCAGCAGCAGGCGCGCACGGTTTTCCAGGGAGCCGCCGTATTGATCGGTACGCTGGTTGGTGCTGCTTTGCAAGAACTGGTCGAGCAGGTAGCCGTTGGCGCCGTGGATTTCCACGCCGTCGAAACCGGCCGCCTTGGCATTTTCGGCCCCCACGCGGTAGGCGTCGACGATGTCGGCGATTTCCGCGGTTTCCAATGCGCGCGGCGTCGGGTAGTCGGCCAGCGGGCGTACCAGGCTCACATGTCCCTTGGGCTGGATGGCGCTCGGTGCCACCGGAAGCTCACCGTCCAGGTAGGACGGGTGGGAAATCCGGCCGACGTGCCAGAGTTGCAGGAAAATCTTGCCGCCGGCGCCGTGGATGGCTTTGGTCACGTTGGCCCAGCCGCGCACCTGGTCGTTGGACCAGATGCCTGGGGTGTCGGGGTAGCCGACGCCCATCGGTGTCACCGAAGTGGCTTCGCTGAGGATCAGCCCGGCGGAGGCGCGTTGCACGTAATATTCGGCCATCAGCGCGTTGGGCACGCGGCCTGCGTCGGCGCGGCAGCGGGTGAGCGGGGCCATGATGATGCGGTTTTTCAGCTCGATGTCGCCGAGTTTGATGGGGTCGAAAATTGTCGCCATGAAATGCAACCTCGCAAGTGAAGGGTTAAAAGTCAGTGAGTGGCAGGGGCCAGGTCGGCATTGCCGCCCTGGCGAAAAGTGATCAGGGTTACCAGCAGCGCCAGCACGGCCAGCGCGCCGGCGGCCAGGGGCACGGCAGTCAGGCCCAGGCCATGGTCGATGACACTGCCGCCGACCCAGGCGCCCAAGGCATTGCCGATGTTGAAGGCGCCGATATTGAGGGTGGACACCAGGTTTGGCGCGGCTTTGCCGAAGGTCACCACGTTGACTTGCAGGGCCGGCACGGCGGCAAAGCAGGCAGTGGCCCAGAGGAACAGGGTGATTTCAGTCGGGATCAGCGCCACGCTGGTCCAGCTCAATACCGTGGACACCAGCGCCATGGTCAAAAAGACGCCCATCAGCGTGTTCGCCAGGCTCTTGTCCGCCAGCTTGCCGCCGATGATGTTGCCAAGCGTCAGGCCGAGGCCGATCAGCACCAAGGTCCAGGTCACGCCACGGGGCGAAACGCCGGTGACTTCGCCGAGCAGCGGGGCGACGTAGGTAAACAGCGTGAACACCGAGGCGGAGAACAACGCGGTCATGCTCAGCGACAGCCACAGGCCAGCGCCCTTGAGCGCCACCAGCTCGGCACGCATGTCGAGTTTTTCCTCGTCGCGCTTGGCCGGCAGGAAACGGATCAGACCAATCAGGGCAATCACGCCGATGATCGTCACGGCCCAGAAGGTCGAGCGCCAGCCGGCCTGTTGGCCCAGTGCGGTGCCCAGCGGTACGCCAAGCACGTTGGCCAGGGTCAGGCCGGTGAACATCAGGGCCACGGCCGAAGCGCGTTTGTTCGGCGCCACCAGGCCGGCCGCCACCACCGAGCCAATGCCGAAGAACGCACCGTGACACAGGGCAGTGACGACCCGGGCGAACATCAGCACGTTGTAGTCGCTGGCGACGGCGCAGAGCAGATTGCCGACGATGAAGATCCCCATCAGCGCCACCAGCGCAGCCTTGCGCGGCAGCCGCGCGGTGGCCATTGCCATGAATGGCGCACCGATGGCCACGCCCAGCGCGTAGCCGGTCACCAGCCAGCCGGCGCCGGGAATCGATACGCCGAGGTCCGCCGCCACATCGGGCAACAGGCCCATGATGACGAATTCCGTCGTGCCGATGGCGAAGGCGCTGAGCGCCAGGATCAAGAGTGAAAGGGGCATTTCGAATCCTTGTCAGGTCAGAGCTCTTGGCTCATTTGCTTGAGGAATTGCTGGATCACGTCCTCGTTGCGTTTGAAGAAGTGCCATTGACCGACCTTCTGGCTGGTGATCAACCCCGCCCGCTGCAACACCGCCAGATGCGCCGAAACCGTGGACTGCGAAAGGCCGCAGCGCTGATCGATCTGGCCGGCGCAAATACCGAATTCATGGTTATGCAACTGTTCGGGGAACTGGACCTTGGGGTCCTTGAGCCAGTTGAGGATGTCTCGCCGTACTGGGTGCGCCAGGGCTTTTATTATTTCGTCGAGGTCGAGGGTCATTGGGGCAGCTCTTATGAATAACGCTATATCGCGATGAGGCGAACCTTAAATCGTTGCTTCGCGATATACCAATATGCATTTGATCTGAGGGGCGAACAAATCGCTATATCGGGTTATAACGATATGGGCGGGGCGATGGTAAGCTGCCCGCCATGAACTATCTCGCACACCTGCACCTCGGCGGCCCTGGCCGGGAACAACTGCTCGGCAGCCTCTACGGCGATTTCGTCAAAGGGCCGCTGCAGGGGCAATTCACTCCGCAGATCGAAGCGGCGATCGCCCTGCATCGACGCATCGACATGTACACCGATCGCCATCCGTTGGTGGACATCGCCTTGTCGCGCTTCTCCACGGTCAGGCGGCGTTATGCCGGGATCGTGCTGGATGTGTTTTTCGACCACTGCCTGGCCCGCGACTGGGCGCAGTACGGCGAAGGGCCGCTGCTGGATTTCACCTCACGGGTCTATCAGGTGCTTGCCGCCGAAGCGCAACTGCCTGGGCGCCTGGCGCAGATCGCGCCGTTCATGGCGGCGGATGACTGGTTGGGTTCCTATCAGGAATTCGAGGTGCTCGGGCAGGTGCTGCGCGGTATTTCCCGGCGCCTGTCGCGCCCCGAGGAACTGGCCGGGGCGATGGCGGAGTTGGTCAGGCTGTATGAACCGTTGAGCGAGGATTTTCGGTTGTTCTATCCGCAGTTGCAGGATTTTGCTCAGAATCAGGCCTCACCGCAGAACTAAATTGTGGGAGATTCTATGGTGCAGGGCTACCCCTTAAATGCCTTTCGGTAAGTATTCGCTCTGATTCTTCAGCAGGGCGAATACCACTCGGGCAAGCTTGCGGGCCAGTGCGACTAATGCTTCGGTTGTGCTGAGCCCCCGGGTCCTCAGTGCCTCATAAAAACCCTTCCATGCCGCTGTGCGCCTCGCCGACATCGCGGCGTTATGCATCAATCGACGTGCCTCCGGGTCACCTCGCTTAGACAGGCAGCGGCGCCCCTTCTTTTTCCCTGAATCCGATATACGCAGGTCTAGGCCTAGAAAAGCGATAAAGGCATCGGCATTTCTGAAATCCCCACGCTGAAACGACGTGAGCAAACGGGCACCACTCAACAGGCCAATGCCTTCAACTTTCATGCAACGCTTGAGTTGATTGCCCAAGCCAGCTACTTCCAACTGCGTCTGGATTGTTTTCTCGAGCAATATTTCCAGTCGTTGCATGGCCTTTATCTGGTTCTCAAAGGCCGTTTTGAGCAACGGTTCGTTTGACCAGCTTTGCTTAAGGCTGACACGCGCCTGAACCAAGGCTGCCCGTCGCCGGAAAAGGCTTATAAGCCGGCAATACAGGGGCGATGGCGGGGTCCACGGGTGCAACTGGTGGCCTTCGTTGTTCAAGTAGCGAGCCAACAACCGAGCATCCAGCGCATCGGTTTTAGCGCGAACTTTCACACCTTTGCGGTAATGGCTGAGCTCGTAGCCGCCGATCATGTAGATCACACAGCCTTGCGCATAAGCCAGGTCGGCGAAATCCTGATGATAGATATTGGTGGCTTCGATGGCGACATCCACTGGCGCGGGCAATTCCTTGAGCCATTTCTTGATCGCTGTTTTGGTGTTGGGGATCGCTTCCAGTCGATCTGTTTCTGCGTGATAAATCACCAACTCATCTTTGGCGACATCTACACCCACGATCGGCTTTGCGACAGAAACCGGCATTGCCATTGAAAATCCTCCGAGCTAAGGTTTGAACACTTGAAGGGTTCACCCAGAGGCGCAGGCTTGTTCCTATCGTCGGTCTAGGCCCGATGCATTCTTTATCGGCGCTTGGGTGAAAGGAGGAGGGGTGAAATCTCCCACGGTCTGTACTGCGCGAACAGTCAGAATCGAGCCTTGTCCCTCCTCCTCCCTTCAAGTCCTACCATACAAGCGAGCTTGCTCGCGATGGCGGAAATCGCCGCGCCGCACGCCATCCGCAAGCCCCTACGGGACAAGCCGCGCCGTGCCAAACAAACTGACCCGCACCAATTCACCCGCCCGGTCCTCCAGCAAGATCGGCGCAGTACCGCCGGGCATCATGACGCTCACCGTCCCGGCCTGCATCCAGCCCACCCGCCACGCGGCACACGCGACGGCGCTGGCGCTGGTGCCGGAGGACGCGGTTGGGCCTTCGCCCCGCTCGAACACCCGGGCGGCGATCTGTCCGTCGGCGGCGCGCCAGGCCCATTGCAGGTTGACCCCCGCCGGACAAGGAATCCCCGCCCCGCCAGGCGCCGCGTAGGCAATGCCGGTCAGGCTTTGCGCCAGCGCCTCGGCGCGCATCTGCGCAAGACTTGGCAACGCCTCCACGTCATCCACCAGCGTTACGCAATGAGGATTGCCAATGCGCACGAACTGGCTGTTGCCCCACGCCGGATTCAAGCTATGCAGCGCAGGCACCCGGCTTACCGCGCCTTGGTTGAAGGTCACCTCTTCCACACCTCGAGCGCCCACAGCAGCGGGCCCGAACAGCGGTGTCCCCAGGTCCAGCCAGAAGCCTGGGACACCGCACAATTCAGCGGCGCGAACCGATGTCCGCAGCGGTGAGATACCGTCGGGTTTATCGTGGTGAACCTGCAGTACGCAATCGTCTTCGCCCACCAGCAACCCCCGCTCTTGCAGAGCCAGGGAAAAAATCGTCAGGCCATTGCCGCTACGCTCGGCCAGCGTCCCGTCGGTATTGACGATCAGCAGATCGAAGGGCGGCGTGTCCTGGAACGGCCCGACGAGCAGCCCATCACTGCGGTGAGCCTTGGCATCCGGCGGCGCCTCCCCTGGTGCCCAGGCGCAGAAGGTCTGCACGGCGGCGCTGGCCCAGGATTGGCGTAACGAGGCAGCCTCGGCGGCGGACGACGGCAGGCCGATGCCTTGGGCACGGACCTGCTGCGGTGAAACGACTCCGTAGAGGTTGCCGCGTGCGTTGTAGAACTGCGTCATGCATCAGGTCCAAACAGGCCATAAGAAACCGGTACTCTATGCCGACAAGCCCGCCAGGAGCAAAGCTGTTCCAGACGAGAACATCGGGTTGGCACCTTGAGGTCGCGGTGCGGTCAGTGGATATGCAAGCATAGGCCCCTGCCTGCATCACCGCGCCGCACCAAAGCCAAGGACGTTTCATGACTGCCATCACTCCCCCACCTACCTTTGTTCCCGGACGCCTGGAACAGATGTCTACCCGCATCGCCTATCTCATCGCCGGAATCGGCATTGCCGCCTGGGCGCCACTGGTGCCTTATGCCAAGGCGCGGGCGAACCTGGATGAAGGGACGCTCGGTTTGCTGCTGTTGTGCCTTGGGGTCGGGTCGATCCTGGCGATGCCGATTTCCGGTGCGCTGGCGTCGCGGTTCGGCTGTCGTCGGGTACTCAGTGGCGGCACGATCCTGATCTGCCTTGCGTTGCCGCTGCTGGCGTCGATGAGTTCGTTGCCCTGGTTGGTGGCGGCATTGTTCGTGTTCGGCGCCGGACTCGGCACCGTCGATTCGACCGTGAACCTGCAAGCGGTGATCGTCGAACGCGCCAGCGGCAAGACCATGATGTCGGGTTTCCACGGCATGTTCAGCCTCGGCGGAATCATCGGCGCGGCCGGTGTGAGCGCCCTGCTCGGCCTCGGGCTTTCGCCACTGGCGGCAACCTTGGTGGTCAACGCAGTCCTGCTGGTGGCATTGTTCAAGGCCGCACCGCACCTGTTGCCCTACGGCAGTGAAAGCTCAGGACCGGCGTTCGCCATTCCGCATGGCGTGGTGCTGTTCATCGGCATTCTGTGCTTTATCGTGTTCCTGGCCGAAGGCGCCGTACTGGACTGGAGCGCGGTGTTCCTGACGACCGAGCGCGCGGTGGATACCGCCTACGCCGGGTTGGGTTATGCCGCGTTTGCACTGACCATGACCGTCGGCCGGTTGACGGGCGATTCGGTGGTGCATCGCCTGGGCGCCAGACGCATGATCATCTACGGCGGCTCGATCGCGGCAGCAGGTTTCTTCCTGGCGACCCTCGCACCGATGTGGCAAGCGGCACTGCTGGGGTATGCGCTGGTCGGCGCCGGGTGCTCGAATATCGTCCCAGTGCTGTACACCGCCGTCGGCAAACAGACCCTGATGCCCGAAGCCATCGCCGTGCCGGCCATCACTACGATCGGTTATGCCGGCATCCTCGCGGGGCCGGCACTGATCGGCTTTGTCGCCCATGGCAGCAGCCTGGCCATTGCGTTCGGATTGATTGCGCTGCTGCTGGTGGCGGTGGCGGTCAGCGGAAAGGTGTTAAGAGTCTAATCCTTGCAGATCCCCCGTGGCGAGGGAGCTTGCTCCCGCTCGGCTGCGAAGCAGTCGCAACCCGGCGGACGCGGAGTACTTGATGCTCCGCGTTCGAGAGGTTTTGGGGCCGCTTCGCGACCCAGCGGGAGCAAGCTCCCTCGCCA
>NZ_JBHFJB010000151.1:25147-25736 GCF_057334555.1 Pseudomonas sp. AGC41 | reverse complement strand
GCCTGACAGTCCGCTTTCGCGAGCAGGCTCGCTCCCACCGTGCTGAGGTCAGATCCCCTGGCTGCGCAACCAACTCATCAGCTGCGGCAAAGGAAACGCCCCACTCTGCCGGGCAACCTCCCGGCCATCCCGGAACAGAATCAAGCTGGGAATCGAGCGAATCCCCAGCTGCGCCGACAGCTGATGGTTGGCCTCGCTGTCGAGCTTGGCCAGTCGGCATTGACCCGCCAACTGCGCGGCGGCCTGTTCGAAGACCGGCGCGAAGGACTTGCACGGACCGCACCAGTGCGCCCAGACATCCACCAATAACGGCAGGTCGCCCTTGATCTGGCTGGCGTAGTCGCCTTGCTTGAGTTCGAACGGTTCGCTCAATAACACCTGGGCCTTGCAACGTCCGCACTTGGGCTGGTCGCCCAGGCGTTCGGCGGGGATGCGATTGAGGCCGTTGCAATGAGGGCAGGGGATCAGCATCGGGTCGGTCTCCTGAAAATCGTTGGCACAACACTATACGCAAACCACAAAAAAACCTGTGGGAGGGAGCCTGCTCGCGAAGGCGGAGGATCAGTCAAGAATAATTGACTGTCGGACC
>NZ_JBHFJB010000151.1:23668-25127 GCF_057334555.1 Pseudomonas sp. AGC41 | reverse complement strand
CCCCCCCCCCCCCCCCCCCCCCACAGGGTATATCGGTGTGGCCGTTACTTCGCGTTGGTCAGCGTGTTGTAGCTGGTCATCAGGTTGCGATAGTCCGGGATGTGGTTGGAGAACAGGGTCGCCAGGCCTTCCACATCGTTGCGCCAGTCGCGGTGCAGTTCGCAGGCCAGGCCGAACCAGGTCATCAGTTGCGCGCCCGAGGAGGACATACGGTCCCACGCCGATTGGCGGGTCAGTTCGTTGAACGTACCGGAGGCATCGGTCACCACGAACACCTCGAAACCTTCGGCCAGGGCCGACAGGGCCGGGAAGGCTACGCAGACTTCAGTCACGACACCGGCGATGATCAATTGCTTCTTGCCGGTGGCCTTGATCGCCTTGACGAAATCTTCGTTGTCCCAGGCGTTGATCTGGCCGGGACGAGCGACGTAAGGAGCGTCCGGGAACAGCGTCTTGAGTTCTGGCATCAGCGGGCCGTTGGGGCCGGTTTCGAAGCTGGTGGTGAGAATGGTCGGCAGTTGGAAGTACTTGGCCAGGTCAGCCAGGGCCAGCACGTTGTTCTTGAAACGATCCGGGTCGATGTCACGCACCAGCGACAGCAGGCCAGCCTGGTGGTCCACCAGCAGAACGGCGGCGTTATCTTTGTCGAGACGGTTGTAGGAAGTAGTCATGGCGTAGTCCTCTAAGTTTTGGCTGCCGATCGTTCGGCGTGGGTAAGGGTTTTCGATCTCGGTAAATCAGTGATCCATCTGGCCGAAGCGCCGGCTTCAATCCGTGTTGCGTTTCGATGGGTAAAGATTAAAACCGACACCTTTGTCGCGCCAGACTGCAAAAATCAGCCTTAGCGTTCTATTTAAAGAACGATGCGCCGCGCCATTCATCAGATGCGCCGCACCCCCAGCCCTCCAGACCCTCAAAACACCACAACGTAATTTTTGCGAACCCGGAGGTCCCATGAGCAATCCTCAAGACCCAACCCTTTCCCAGACACTGGACAACCCCAACGACGATGGCTTCGTGCTGGGCACCGCCGGCCGCGACGAAGACCCGAACGCCGCCACGGCCTATGCGACCGATGACCGTCACGATCGTGATGAGCTGACACCGGAAGACGCCCGCGGCATGCCGGGTTATCCCGACGAAAAAAAACCGGCGGAATCGGCGGAGGAAGAAGCGGAATCGGGAATCGAGACGCCTGAGCAGGGGAACGATAAGGCGGGGTGAGCGGGCAGCCTGGAGGTCGGCGGTTGATTGAAGATCGCCATCGCGAGCAGGCTCGCTCCCATAGGAGTTTGGTGTTGTGGTCTATATCGCGATCACATCGCTCCCAATGTGGGAGTGAGCCCGCTCGCGAATACTCTCTCCCGGACAATCTGAACCCGTGGCGAGGGAGCTTGCTCCCGCTCGGCGGCGTAGCCGTCGTGGTTTACCTGGAAGACCGCGTCAGTCCATCGGGGGC
>NZ_JBHFJB010000151.1:16764-23648 GCF_057334555.1 Pseudomonas sp. AGC41 | reverse complement strand
GGGGCCATGTGTCTGGCAGGTCGTTACGACGAGCAACTGATCTCCAGGTGCTTGCCCCATTCCGGCGGCCTTTCGGCGTAGCTGTCCATGCCCGGTTGTTCCTCGAACGGACGGGACAGTACGCCGTGCAGGCGGCGGACTTCTTCGTAGTCGCCTGATTCGGCGGCGTCGATGGCTTTTTGCGCCAGATAGTTGCGCAATACATACAACGGATTGACCGCGTGCATGCGGGCTCGGCGCTGGTCTTGATCGACAGTGCCCTCGCGATTGACCCGAGCGACGTAAAGCTCGCCCCAGGCATCGAAACCCTTTAGGTCGACAAAGTCATCGCGCAGATGGGCGACGGCCTGTTCGGGCGCCTGTTCGCCCAAGCGACGGAAAAACAGGCTGTAGTCGACGCCGCTGTTCTGCATCAGTTGCAGCAGGCGCTCCACCAGCTTCTGGTCATCCTCTTCTGCGCGGGTCAGGCCGAGGCGGCGGCGCATCAGGTCCAGGTAATGGGCCTGGTACAGCGGCAGATACAGACCGAGGGTTTCGCGCAGGGCGTCGACGCTGATAAAGGGGGTCAGGGCCTGGGCCAGGGCGCTGAGGTTCCACTGGCCGATGGGCACCTGGTTGCTGAATGAATAGCGGCCCTGGTCGTCGGAGTGGTTGCAGATGAAGTTGGCGTCGAAGTCGTCGAGGAAGGCGAAAGGGCCGAAGTCGAAGGTGATGCCCAGTATCGACATGTTGTCGGTATTCATCACCCCGTGACAGAAACCGTAGGCCTGCCATTTGGCAATCAACTCGGCGTTGCGTTCGACAATCTCTCGATACATCGCCAGGTACGGTTCCGGCTCCTCCCGGCATTTAGGGAAATGCAGGTTCAGCACGTGCTCGGCCAGGGCCGCGTGCAACTCAGGTTTCTTGGTGTAGTAGAAGTATTCGAAGTGCCCGAAGCGCACATGGCTCGGCGCCAGGCGCAGCACCATGGCGGCGCGCTCCTGCTTTTCGCGCCATACCGGGGTGTCGGAGCCGATCACACACAGCGCGCGTGTGGTCGGGATGCCTAAGGCATGCAGAGCCTCGGAGGCGAGGAATTCGCGGATCGAGGAGCGCAGCACCGCCCGGCCATCGCCCATCCGCGAAAACGGCGTCTGGCCGGCGCCCTTGAGGTGCAGGTCCCAATGCTCGCCGGCCTGGTTGTACACCTCGCCCAGCAACAACCCGCGGCCATCGCCCAGTTGCGGATTGTAGTGGCCGAACTGATGCCCGGAATACACCATGGCCCGAGGCTCGGTTTCGGCCCAGAGTTTGTGGCCGCCGAAAATTTCGGCAAACAGTGGCGTCTGTGCTTCGGCCGGATCCAGGTCAAGCAGCGCCATCGCGGCCTGGCTGGCAACCACCAGGCGCGGATTGTCGATCGGCTCCGGCAGCACGTGGGCCGAGAAACCGTCGCCGAGGCGGGCGAAGCGGTTATCGAAAGTCAGCGTTTCCAGTGTTTTCATGGCCATCTCCGACGGGGCGCCCGCAGGCATCCCGCGATCAGTCGAGTGTCTGTTGCGGTGGCTCCGGAACCGGCTTGATGCTGGCCACGGCCGAGGGCACAGGCCCGAGGGTCTTTTGGTCGGGCTCGGCGGGCACCAGTTTGTATTCCTGGCCTTGCAGGTTCTTCAGATAGATCTCCATCTGACGGAACGAGATGTTGATATGTTCCTTCTTGAATTCCCGGTTGATGAACCGGTTGATCTCGTCCAGCACCGGGTTGCGGTCGCCGAGGTCGCGCACGTGCATGCGCAACTCGTGGTCCAGGGTGCTTTCACCGAAGTTCAGGAAGTACACGATCGGCTCAGGCTCCTTCAGCACACGCGGGTTGTCGCGGGCAGCCTTGAGCAGCAGTTCGCGCACCCGATCCAGGTCCGAGCCGTAGTCCACGCCGAGTTTCAGGGTTACCCGGGTCACGGTGTCGGTCAGCGACCAGTTGATCAATTGCCCGGTGATGAATGTCTTGTTCGGGACGATGATGTCCTTGCGATCGAAGTCGGTGATGGTGGTCGCGCGAATGCGGATCTTGCTGACCGTGCCCGACAGGTTGCCGATGGTGATGGTGTCGCCGATCCGTACCGGGCGCTCGAACAGGATCATGATGCCGGAGATGAAGTTGGCGAAGATCTCCTGCATGCCGAAACCCAGGCCCACCGACAGCGCGGCCACCAGCCATTGCAGCTTGTCCCAGCTCACGCCCAGTGTGGACAACGTCGTGACAAAGCCGACGCCGGCGATGACATAGGACAGCAGCGTGGTGGTAGCGTAGGCGCTGCCCTGGGCCAGGTTCAGCTTCGACAGCACAAACACTTCCAGCAGGCCCGGCAGGTTGCGCGCCAGGGCGAAGGTGATGCCGATGATAATCAGCGCGCCAAGCATGTCGCCGATGCTGATGGGCACCATGCTCATGTTCACGCCCGTGCCGCTGGTGTATTCGTAGAGGGTGATGTTGTCCAGGTAGGAGAACACGCTGATCAGGTCCGACCAGACCCAGTACAGCGCGGCCATGAAACCGCCCAGCAGGGCCAGGCGGATCAGGCGCAGGGACTGTTCGTTGACCTTCTCGATGTCCAGGGTCGGCTCCTCGACCACCGTTTCGCCGTCGCCGGCCTCCTTGGCCGCCTGGCGCTTGGCCAGGGCGCGCTGGTAGGCCAGTCGCCGGGCCGCGACCGACAGGCCGCGCACGAAGGTGGCTTCGATCACCAGCCAGAACATCAGCAGGTACAAGGTATTGATCAAGCGATCGCTGAGTTTCAGCGCGGTGTAGTAGTAGCCGAAGCAGACAGCGACGAACAATGCGATCGGCAGCGCGGTGAACAGCACGCCGACGGCCTTGCGAAACAGCGAGGCGTTCGTATGCGTCGGGCTGCTGAGCAGCAGTCGGCTGAGCAGCCAGGCCATCGAGGCGTAGCAGGTCAACACCACCGGCATGCCGAGTACGTCGTCGGCCAGGGCCGACGGCTGCAACTCCGCCACGGCAACCACCGCCACCAGGGCCAGCACCACCAGGCCAAGTCGACGGATCCACGCCTGGAGGAATTCCACCTGGGGTTTTTCCCAGCGGAAATGCAGCTCGGCGACGCCGCCGGGAGAGAGGATTCGATAGGCGGTATAGAAAACCAGCCAGGCTTGGCCGATCTGCAACAGCGCGGCGCCGAGGTTGGTGTTCTGCCCGCGAGCGTCGATCTGCAAGGCATAGCCGCACAGCGCCAGTGCCAGGGCCACCGGCATCGCCAGCAGGATGTTGATCAGGATCGCCTGGGGCGTGTGCCATTGGCTGTCGCGCTTGAAGTGGCCGACATCCTGGTGAACCTTGTTCAAGCGCGCATAAAGATTCTTGCGTCGCCACAGCAGCGCACCGATCAGCAGCGCCAGGGGCAGGAACAGCAGCGGCCGCTGGGTCAGGCCATCGGCCAGCTCGCTGAGGCTCGACGCCCAGGGCAGTGAGTCGACCTGCTTCTCCAGGCGGGCCGGCACGCCACGCATCCATTCGAAATCCAGCGGTTTGTTGCTGGGAATCCAGAACATCTGTTCTTCGAGCGTTGCCCGCAGGTTCTGGGCGGTACTGAGCAGCTGCTTCTGGTTGAGCTGCAAGGTGATGGATTCGTTGAGCACCGCGCTCAACTCACGGTTCAGCCGCTCCAACAGGTCGACCCGGGTCAGGGCCAGTTCCAGCAGGGTCTTGCGCAGTTGCGGCGTGACCTGCTCCGACGGCTGGGACGCCAGCAGGCTGTCGACATAAGCGCTTGGATTGTTCAGCAGCTCGCGTTGCTGACTGACCTCGAACTGGTACAGGCGGATGTCGGCGATCTGGTCGGCGAGGTTCTGGTCCAGTTTCAGGTGTGGCAGGGTCTGGCGCTGCTTGTAGAGAATCTTGGAGAGCAGCAGGCTGCCCTTGAGCACGCTGATCTGCTCATCCAGGGCGGCGTCGGTCTGGGTGACGCTATCGAGCAACTGCTTGGTCTGCAGGTTCTGCTGGGTGACCTCGTTGAGCCGGTCGGTGCTCTTGAGCAGGTAATCGGAGAGCTTCAGGTTGGCCGAGCTTTCGGTCGCCAGCAGGCTGCTGCCGCCGGCCTTCTGCGCTTCGATGGATTGCTGGGTCACCGTTTCCTGGGACTGGGCCAGGCGCTTCTGGTTGATCAGGTTCTGCAGGTCCTGGATCTCTCGCTCCATGCGGTCGATCTTTTCCGACAGCAAGTCATGCTGGCTGTTGCCCAGGTCTTGCAGTTGGCTGTTGCCGGCCAGCTCCTGGCGACGCAATGGAATCAGCGCATTGAGGGCCGCCATCTCAGCGTTGAGCTGGTCGCGCTGCTCGGCGCTGAGGGCCTTGCCGGCGTCCCGGCCGGCCTTGAGCAGGGTGTTGATCTGCTGGATGCGGGTCTGGCTGGCGGAAATTTCCGCCTGGGCGCGCTCGGGGCGGGTCTGGGCGGTGATCACCAGGCTGTTGGCGTCGGCCAGGGCCTTTTGCAGGTCGCTTTGCTGGGTGGAGCGCTCTGTCAGCATCTGTTCAAGCTGGGGAATCGGCAGGTTGGCGTAGCGCTGCGCCACCGGCACCACATTGGTGCCCTTGAGCCGCGCCAGCTCGCGCTGGTTCTCGATGTTCTGCTTGGGGGCGTTGGCCAGTTGCTGCTTGAGGGCTTGCAGCTTCTGTTCGTAGTCGGCCTTGTTGCTGAGCTGGGTCAGGGTGTTTTGCAATACCGCCTGCAAGGCTTTCTGGTCGGCCTCTGGCAGTTTGCGGTCGGCGATCTTGTCCAGGCTGGCCTGGACCGAGGCGCTGGTAGGCGGTTCGGCGGCGTGCACCGTGCAGATGGAGAGACTCAGGCCGAGCAGGGCGATGGCGAAAAAGGAGCGCAGGGTAGGCATAAAGACCGGTCAAGCAAGTGAGAGTGGGAGCAGTTTAGAGGAACAAGCCGGGGCCCGGGCGACTTCCTTCGGGGAATCTGACGCCCACTTTGCCGATCTTGTTCCCGTCCATGGCCGCGACGGTCCACAGGGTACTGTTCCACTCCACCTGGTCGCCGACCACCGGAGCCCCCCCGACTTTCTGGGCGATGAAGCGGCCCAGGGACATGTCCGGATCGATGCCGTCGAGTTGCAGCCCGTACAGCGCCGCGACCGCGGCCAGCTGGGCGTCTCCTTCGAGTACGAAGTCGCCGAAAAAGCGCAGATCGAGGCCCCGTTGCGGTGCCTGGCTGAACAGTTTTCCCAGGGCCGGCAAGTCGTGTTCATGGCCGATTACACAGAGCAGGTCACCGACTTCCAGGACCGTACTACCCGACGGATGGAGCAGTTGCTGGCCACGAAACAGGGCCGCAATACGGGTTCCGTCAGGCATTTTCAGATCTCGAAGCGGCGAACCGATGCACCACTTTTCCGCACCGAGGCGATAGATGAACAGCTCCCACTCGCTGGTAACGTGAACCTCCAGCGCTGCCCGGGAAATCGGCAGAGGTTCTGGCGGGACGGTCACGTGCAGAAGCTTGGCGACCCACGGCAGGCTCGTGCCCTGCACCAGCAGCGACACCAGCACGATAAAAAATGCCAGGTTGAAATAGAGCTGCGCGTGAGGCAAACCGGCCATCAGCGGGAACACCGCGAGGATGATCGGTACGGCGCCGCGCAAGCCTACCCAGGAAATGAACACCTTTTCGCGACCGTGGAAAGCCTTGAACGGCAACAACCCGACCATGACCGACAGCGGGCGCGCGAAGAGGATCATCCACAGGGCCAGGCCCAGGGCGGGCAGGGCGATCGGCAGCAGGTCATGGGGCGTGACCAGCAGGCCCAACACCAGGAACATGCCGATCTGCGCCAGCCAGGCCATGCCATCAAGCATGTGCAGGATGCCGTGGCGACTGCGTATCGGGCGGTTGCCGATCACCAGGCCGCACAGGTAAACGGCCAGGAAACCGCTGCCGTGCAGGGCGTTGGTCAGGGCAAACACAGCCAGGCCGCCGCTGATCACCAGGATCGGGTAGAGGCCGTTGGCAAGGTTGATGCGGTTGACCAGTTGCAGCATCAGCCAGCCGCCACCCAGGCCGATCACGGCGCCGATACCGAACTCGCGCACCAGGTGCCCCAACAGGCTCCATTGCAGGCCGGTTTCGCCGCTGGCGAGCATGCCGATCAGGGTAACGGTGAGGAACACCGCCATCGGGTCGTTGCTGCCGGACTCGATTTCCAGGGTGGCGCTGACCCGTTCGTTGAGGCCTTTGCCGCCCAACAGCGAAAACACCGCCGCAGCGTCGGTGGAGCCGACGATCGCACCGATCAGCAGCCCCTGGATCAGGTTCAGGTCGAATAGCCACGCCGCCGCCAGGCCGGTCAGCCCGGTGGTGATCAGCACGCCGACGGTGGCCAGCGACAACGCCGGCCACAATGCCACGCGAAAGCTGGAGACCCGCGTGCGCAAGCCGCCGTCGAGCAGGATGACCGCCAACGCGAGGTTGCCGACCAGGTAGGCCGTGGCATAGTTATCAAAAAGAATACCGGCACCGTCCACGCCGGCGACCATGCCCACGGCGAGAATGATCACCAGGATCGGGATGCCCAGGCGCGACGAAAGAGAACTGACCAGGATGCTCGCACTCACCAGCAACGCGCCGATCAAGAACAGGCTGTTGATGGTCGTCGCAGTCAAAGGCAGTACTCCGGAATCTTGAGGGGGCAGGCGCAAACTGACCATGCAGTCTGCGTGCCAGCGATTCTAACCTGTTGAAATGTGATGCTGTCAAAAAAGGTTGGGATCGACGTATATGCACCGGATCCAGAGAGGGAAATACCGTGGCGGGGGGGGGGGGGGGCTCCCGCTCGGCTGCGAAGCAGTCGTCGCTTTTAAGGACGGGGCCGCTGCGCAGCCC
>NZ_JBHFJB010000151.1:15889-16713 GCF_057334555.1 Pseudomonas sp. AGC41 | reverse complement strand
CCCCCCCCCCCCCCCCCCCCACGAAAGGCAGGTGATTAGTCAACTGGCGGAGGTAGCAGCGGACACCGGGGATCCTCTCCGTTCGCGCTTTCGAATAGGGCTTGTCGTAGGAATCGACTGAAAGATATTCCCCATTGACTTGCAGGACATTTCCTAGAAAATTCCAGCCTCTTGCGCCTGCCGGTTTCGGTGCCTAGTCTGTGCTCACCGCTGCCAATCAGCGGTCGGGTTTAGCAGCTCGGAGTCACGTTAGGCGCATGGCAACTGCCATTCAGTGCGGGCATTTTTATGCTCGAATTCTTATGGCGGCTGTGCGCAGGGCATCCTCGGGTGCGCCGGTTTCCTAACGTACCGGTCTGCTAACCTGCGCGCGGCTGCCACCTATTCGTTTAGCAGCGAACGTGGCGGCTCTCACTTACGTTAGGAGCATTCCATGGACAAACTCATCCCAGACCCACCAATCCCGCCTCTAGACCATGCTGCCGACGCCCACGCCGAGCGTCTCATCGATTCCCTTCTGAATCCCAAATCCGCCCAGCCTGAGGAGAAACCCTCCTCGGACCCGCTATTCACCGTCGTGGAGGGCGTCGATGCCGAAAGCCTGTTGGCCAACCTCAGCGAAACCCTGGCCTCGGCCAGCGTGATGGCGGGCGATCTGGCGTTCGACCTGGACGGCTCGCGACGACACGTTGCGTTGGGGCTGCAACAGTTGATCGAACTAGGGGAGCTGTTGGCGAACCGGGCGTTGGATGTCGTCGATCCCAGGTAAGCCGGAAGTTTGAGAAAAGGCCGGATCCCAGAGCGAAAACATTGTGGCGGGGGGG
>NZ_JBHFJB010000151.1:11327-15816 GCF_057334555.1 Pseudomonas sp. AGC41 | reverse complement strand
GTCTGTGAGCGACCCACGGCGGTCAGAGGCTGAACCGCCCAACCATGCTGTTCAAATCCACGGCCAGGCGCGACAGCTCTGCACTCGCAGCGCTGGTCTGATTCGCGCCGGTGGCCGATTGCACCGACAGGTCGCGGATGTTCACCAGGTTGCGGTCGACTTCACGGGCCACCTGGGCCTGCTCCTCGGCGGCGCTGGCGATCACCAGGTTGCGTTCGTTGATTTCGACGATGGCGCTGTTGATGGTGTCGAGGGACATGCCGGCGCCGCGGGCGATGTTCAACGTCGACTCGGCGCGTTCGGTGCTGTTGCGCATCGAATCCACGGCCTGTTCGGTGCCGCTCTGGATGCTGCCGATCATGCGTTCGATTTCGCTGGTCGACTGCTGGGTGCGATGGGCCAGGGCGCGAACTTCGTCGGCGACCACGGCGAAACCACGACCGGCTTCACCGGCACGGGCGGCCTCGATGGCGGCGTTCAGGGCGAGCAGGTTGGTCTGATCGGCCAGGCCACGGATCACATCAAGCACTTTGCCGATATCGCGGGACTCATCAGCCAGGTTGCCGATCAACGTGGCGGTGCTTTGTACGTCGGCGCTCATGCGCTCGATGGCACCGACGGTTTCCTGTACCAGGTCGCGGCCGTCGCCTGCCGAAGTCGTGGCGTTCCTCGACGCTTCCGAGGTGCTGACCGCGTTGCGGGCAACTTCTTCCACGGCGCTGGTCATCTCGTTGACCGCGGTGGCGGCCTGCTCGATTTCGTTGTTCTGCTGGGTCAGGCCATGGGCGCTTTCGTCGGTGACGCTGTTGAGCTCTTCGGCGGCGGAGGCCAGTTGCGTGGCCGAGCCGGAGATCCGTTGCAGGGTGTCGCGCAGCTTGTCCTGCATGGTCGACATGGCGCGCAGCAGGCGGCCGGCTTCGTCGCTGCCGTCTACGGTGATCGGCCGGGTCAGGTTGCCCTTGGCGATTTCTTCGGCGGCGTCCAGAGCGTTGGCGATCGGCTTGGTGATGCTGTTGGTCAGCAACCAGGCGAACAGCACGGTCAGGCCGGTGGCGATGACCAGCAGGGTGATGACCCAGTTGAAGGCTGTCGAATATTGTTGCGTGGCGCCCTGGCTGAGGGTCTCTGCCTGCTGGTTGTTGATCTCGACCAAGCGATTGATGGCCGCGTTGATGGCGTCGGAGTTGCTCAACAATTCGGTATTGAGCAGGGCTCGCAATTCATCGAGCTGATCGTTGCGCGACAAGGTCTTCATCCGCTCTTCGAGCTGACGATATTGGTTCAGCAATTGAACGTACTGATCGTAGGCGGCCCGTTCTTGCGGTGAGCTGATGAGTTTTTCATAGGCGCTTTGAGCGGCCTGGATCTGTTGATTGCGTTGCTCGAACAGACCGAAGGTCTTTTGCTGGATATCCGGTTCGCGGTTGACCAGCAAGCGGTAGGACAATACGCGTAGGCGCAGGGTCAGTGAGGTGAATTCGTCCAGCGCCTTGATGCTGGGCACGCTGTTCTGGACGATGGTTTCGCCAGACACGCGAATCTTGCTCATCTGGCTCAGGGCAAACACCCCCAGGGCCAGCATCAGGGCGCCGATCAGGGCAAACCCCAGAAACGCCCGCGGCGCGATGTTCATATTACGTAGGGACATGGAAGTTACCGTGAAGAAGCGCGTCCGTGCGGGGCTGTGACTGGTTTAACCTGACTTATCGGTCTGGCAACCGAAGTCTTGAGGGTGCTGCGGGTATTTGTCGCACCCTTGATCGAGCGTGCGACGAAGGGTCGGAACCACATTCCATGACCGCAGTCTCTACAGCTCGCGAGCGAAGCATCGCTGCCCATCAATCGTGGCATCCGTGGTGACTTTTCTTTATCGTACGCGCCCCTTGAAAAAGCCTGGAAATCAATATGTTGGAAACATCCCTCAGCCAGCTGGAGCAATTGGTCAATGACCTGGTGCAACAGAACCGCCACCTGACCGGCCTGAATGAAAGCCTGAGCGCCGAACTGGCCAAGGCCAAGGATGAAAACGAAAGCCTGCAACTGAACCTGATGGAACAAGAAGAGCTGCACGGCACCACTACCGCACGTATCCAGGCCCTGATCGAGCGCGCCAGCACCGCAACGGTCGGCGCATGAAGCAGGGTGCCGATGGGGTGACGGTCGTCTCGATTCTCGGAGAGGAATACTCGATCAAGGCGCCGGCCGGGCAGGAGCAGACGCTGCTGGACGCCGCTTCGATGCTCAAGGCGGCCCTGGCCGATACCAAGCGTAAATTCCCGACGTTGATCGGCGACCGCCTGCTGGTGCTGGCGGCCATGAATCTGTGTTCGCAACAGATCGAAATGCAAAAGCAGCACCGCGCGGAGCTCGACCGCTACGAGGAGCAGGTCAGCGCCACGGTCGAGGTTATTTCCAAGACGATCCAGCAGGCTTGAACTGTTAGCGAATGTTGGCTGTGGTGCCTGTGTGGGAGCGAGCCTGCTCGCGAATGGATTTCAGCCGCGCAGCAAGCTCGGGCTCAAAACCATTCATCCCGCATCCCCAGGCACGTATCATCCCGCGCCTCGAGAATCGTCAGCTCATGCTGGCAGCCTGGAATCTCCCAGGTCAGAAAATAGCGCGCCGCTTGCAGTTTTCCTCTATAGAAATCCACATCCGCCGCATTGCCCCTGGCCAGCCCTTCCTCGGCGCGAATCGCCTGTTCCAGCCAGCGCCAGCCAATCACCATATGACCAAACACCTTCAGGTACAGCGCCGAATTGGCCAGGCTGCTGTTGACCTTGCCCTGGGCGAGGTCCGTCAGCAGCCCGAGGGTGACCGATTGCAGGCGCGCCACCAGGGCCTCCAGCGGCTGACGCAGGGGAGTCAACGAATCGTACGCCTGGGCACGCTCGCCGGTATCGGCCACCAGGCGGATCAGTTGCTTGAGACCGGCCCCGCCGTTTTGCGCCAGTTTGCGTCCCAGCAGATCCAGGGACTGGATGCCATGGGTACCTTCGTGGATCGGGTTCAGGCGGTTGTCCCGGTAATACTGCTCCACCGGGTATTCGCGGGTGTAGCCATGGCCGCCGAGGATCTGGATCGCCAGTTCGTTGGCTTTCAGGCAGAACTCCGATGGCCATGATTTGACGATGGGCGTCAGCAGATCGAGCAGTTCATGGGCACGGCGCCGCTCGGCTTCGCTCTCAAGAGTGGTGGTGTCGTCGAACAGACGCGCCGCGTACAGACCGAGGTCGAACGAACCTTCCACGTAGGCCTTCTGGGTCAACAGCATGCGGCGCACGTCGGCGTGCTGGATGATCGGCACAGGCGCGGTGCCTGGGTCCTTGCTATCGGGCACCCGGCCCTGCGGGCGTTCGCGGGCGTATTCAAGCGAATACAGGTAACCGGCGTAGCCCAGCATGACGGCGCCCATGCCGACGCCGATCCGCGCCTCGTTCATCATCTGGAACATGTAGCTCAGGCCTTGGTGCGGTTTGCCAACAAGGTAACCGACACACTCACCGTTATCGCCGAAGTTCAGCGCCGTGGACGTGGTGCCGCGCCAGCCCATCTTGTGGAACAGCCCGGCCAGCAGCACGTCGTTGCGCTTGCCCAGGCTGCCATCCTCGTTGACCAGGAACTTGGGCACGATGAACAGCGAAATGCCCTTCACACCGGGTGGCGCGTCCGGCAGTTTGGCCAGGACCATGTGCACGATGTTTTCCGACAGCGGATGGTCGCCACCGGAAATAAAGATTTTGTTGCCCTTGAGTCGATAAGTGCCGTCGGACGCTGGCTCCGCGCGCGTACGAATATCCGCCAGCGAAGAGCCCGCGTGTGGTTCGGTCAGGGCCATGGTGCCAAAAAAACGGCCGTCGATCATCGGTTGCAGGAAGCGCTGCTTCTGCTCATCGCTGCCGAAGCTCTCGATCAGGTTCGCCGCGCCCATGGTCAGGAACGGGTAGGAAGTCGAAGCAGCATTGGCCGACTGGAAATGCGCGAAGCACGCCTGGGACAGCAGCGTAGGCAGTTGCATGCCGCCGGCGTCAAAGCTGCGGGCGGCGTTGAGAAAGCCCGCCTCCAGGAACGCATCCACCGCGGGTTTCACTTCCGGGATCAGGATGGCCTGGCCATCTTCATAGCGCGGTTCGTTTTCGTCGTTCTTACGGTTGTGCGGCGCGAAATACTTTTCGGCGATGCTGCGGGCCGTACCGATGGCCGCGTCGAAGGTTTCGCGATTGTGCTCGGCAAACCGTTCGCGCTGGGTCAGGCCTTCGGCATCAAGGACTTCATACAGCTCGAAAGCCAGATTGCGGGAACTGAGCAGCGTCTCGGACATGGCGGCCTACCTTTTCTTGGAATGGGCCGAGTCTAGGTCTGGGAATGGAGGCTGAACAGGATGATTGATGACAGTGATGCAGAGGCGGGGGCGACACTAATCAAAAATGTGGCAGGGGGGCTGCTCGCGAAAGCGGTGAATCAGCAACATTGAGGTCGACTGATACGC
>NZ_JBHFJB010000151.1:4983-11307 GCF_057334555.1 Pseudomonas sp. AGC41 | reverse complement strand
GCCCCGCTCCCACATTGGGTTTCGATTGCCAGGCACCCATTGCAGGCGCCTGGTTTATAGCGGTTTAACCGATCGTCATCAGGCTGGCGTTACCACCTGCCGCCGCGGTGTTGACGCTCAGCGCGCGTTCGATCACCAGGCGTTCCAGGGCGATATTGGTTTCGCCCTGGGACAAACCGTGGACCCCGACGATCGCACCGGCGCGCTTGGCGACTTGCTGGCAGACGCCACGCAACTGGTCCGAGTCGCCGTGGTGCAGGACTGCGTCAAACAGCACGTCGTCCTTGGTCCAATCGGCAACCCGCTGGATGCGCGCCTGAATGTCCTTCGGCAAGCGTGCGAACAACGCCTTGCTGGTGTCGGTTTCCGGCCACACGGCCGAGCCGCCTACGGCCAATACGGCCGCCAGTTGCGTCAGCAGGTCGCCTTCCACGTCCGCCAGGCACAACACGTGCTCGCGGGGCAGGATGGCGTAGCTGTTGCGTTCGCCGGTCGGGCCGGTCAGCTGGCGGGTGATGCCGCTTTGCGACTGGGCCGCGAACTGCACGCACAGGGCGCTCAGTTCGGCGAGCTTGTGGCTGTCGGCCCAGGCTTGCAGGGCGGTCAGCGGTTTGCTCATGGCGTCGCGCAAGCGCAGGTCCGGTGCCGACAGGGCATCGCCACGGACGAAGGACTGCTGGATCGCATCGGTAGGACGAGTCGACAACAAGCGGTACAGGTACAGCGGGCCGCCGGCCTTCGGACCGGTGCCCGACAGGCCTTCGCCGCCGAACGGCTGCACGCCGACCACGGCACCGACGATGTTGCGGTTTACATAGACGTTACCGGCATGGACGTTATCGATCACCTTGGCGATGGTTTCATCGATGCGCGTGTGCACGCCCAGGGTCAGGCCGTAGCCGGAGGCGTTGATCTGGCCGATCAACTGGTCCAGCTCCTTGCGCTTGTAGCGCACCACGTGCAGCACTGGGCCGAAGATCTCGCGTTGCAGCTCGTCGAAGCTTTCCAGCTCGATCAGGGTTGGCATCACAAAGGTGCCGCGCTTGGACTCCTCGCTGTCGGCAATCGCCATCTGGTACACGCTGCGACCTTTGTCGCGCATGGCCTGGATATGTTTCTCGATGCCGGCCTTGGCTTCGGCGTCGATCACCGGGCCGATGTCCACCGACAGGCGCTCAGGGTTGCCGAGGCGCGATTCGGCCATGGCGCCCTTGAGCATTTCGATGACGCGGTCGGCGGAATCTTCCTGCAGACACAATACACGCAGGGCCGAGCAGCGCTGGCCGGCGCTGTCGAAAGCCGAGGACACCACGTCGATGACCACTTGTTCGGTCAGGGCCGAGGAGTCGACGATCATCGCGTTCTGGCCGCCGGTTTCGGCGATCAGCGGGATCGGCCGGCCCTGGTTGTCCAGGCGTCCGGCGATGTTGCGCTGCAACAGGCGGGCGACTTCGGTGGAGCCGGTGAACATCACGCCTTTGACGCGATCATCACCCACCAGGCGGGCACCAACGGTTTCGCCACGGCCCGGCAGCAATTGCAGGACGCCTTCCGGAATGCCGGCCTCGAGCATCAGGCGCACAGCCTGGGCCGCCACCAAGGGGGTTTGTTCGGCAGGCTTGGCCAGTACCGGGTTGCCGGCGGCCAGTGCGGCAGCGACTTGGCCGCTGAAGATTGCCAGCGGGAAGTTCCACGGGCTGATGCAGACCACTGGGCCCAATGGGCGGTGGGCATCGTTGGTGAAATCGTTACGCGCCTGCACCGCGTAGTAGCGCAGGAAGTCCACGGCCTCGCGCACCTCGGCGATGGCGTTGGCGAAGGTCTTGCCGGCTTCGCGGGCCAGCAGGCCCATCAGCGGCTGGATCTCGCCTTCCATCAGGTCGGCGGCGCGCTCCAGGATCGCGGCGCGTTCGGCCGGTGGCGTGGCCTGCCAGATCGGCGCGGCGTTGAGGGCGCACTGGATGGCGTTGTCGACATCAGCGACAGTAGCCTCCTGCACGTGGCCAACCACGTCACGGTGATCGGCCGGGTTCAGCACCGGAGCCGGGGATTCTTCACTGGCGGCGCAGCCGAGCATCGGCGCGGCTTTCCAGTCGTTGTGGGCGGTGGCCAGCAAGGCGCAGGACAACGAGGCCAGGCGATGTTCGTTGGCCAGGTCGATACCGCTGGAGTTGGCGCGTTCGCTGCCGTACAAATCGCGTGGCAACGGAATACGCGGGTGCGGCAGGCCGAAACCGCCTTCCAGCGTCGCCATCTGCTCGATGCTCGCCACTGGATCGGCCACCAGTTCCTGGATGGAAATCGACTGGTCGGCGATGCGGTTGACGAACGAAGTGTTCGCGCCGTTTTCCAGCAAGCGACGCACCAGGTAGGCCAGCAGCGTTTCGTGGGTGCCGACAGGCGCGTACACACGGCACGGACGGTTCAGCTTGCCTTCGGAAACCTTGCCTACAACCTGTTCGTACAGCGGTTCGCCCATGCCGTGTAGGCACTGGAATTCGTACTGACCGGGGTAATAGTTCTGACCGGCGATATGGTAAATCGCCGACAAAGTGTGGGCGTTGTGCGTGGCGAATTGTGGATAGATGACTTCCGGCACCGACAGCAGCTTGCGGGCGCAGGCGATGTAGGAAACGTCGGTGTACACCTTGCGGGTGTAGACCGGATAGCCTTCCAGGCCTTCGACCTGGGCGCGCTTGATCTCGCTGTCCCAGTAGGCGCCTTTCACCAGGCGGATCATCAGGCGGTGACGGCTGCGACGAGCGAGGTCGATCACATAGTCGATGACATACGGGCAACGCTTCTGGTAGGCCTGGATCACGAAGCCAATGCCGTTCCAGCCGGTCAGCTGCGGCTCGAAGCACAGGCGCTCGAGCAGGTCCAGGGACAGTTCGAGGCGGTCGGCCTCTTCGGCGTCGATGTTCAGGCCGATGTCGTATTGCTTGGCGAGCAGGGTCAGCGACAACAGGCGCGGATACAGTTCGTCCATGACGCGTTCGTACTGCGCGCGGCTGTAACGCGGGTGCAGGGCCGAAAGCTTGATGGAAATGCCCGGGCCTTCGTAAATCCCACGACCGTGAGAGGCTTTGCCGATCGAATGAATGGCTTGCTCGTACGAGGCCAGGTACTTCTGGGCGTCATGTTCGGTAAGCGCGGCTTCACCGAGCATGTCGTAGGAATAACGGAAGCCCTTGGCTTCGAACTTGCTGGCGTTGGCCAGGGCTTCGGCGATGGTTTCGCCGGTGACGAACTGCTCGCCCATCAGGCGCATGGCCATGTCGACGCCCTTGCGGATCATCGGCTCGCCGCTTTTGCCGATAATGCGGCTCAGGGACGAAGTCAGGCCGGCTTCATTATGGGTGGCGACCAGTTTGCCGGTCAGCAGCAGGCCCCAGGTGGCGGCGTTGACGAACAGCGACGGGCTGTTGCCCAGGTGCGGCTGCCAGTTGCCGGTGCTGATCTTGTCGCGAATCAGTGCGTCGCGGGTGCCTTTGTCCGGGATGCGCAGCAGTGCTTCGGCGAGGCACATCAGCGCCACGCCTTCCTGGGACGACAGGGAAAATTCCTGCAGCAAGCCCTGGACAATACCGGCACGTCCGCCGGCGCTCTTCTGGTTGCGCAGTTTTTCCGCAATCGATGCCGCAAGCTTGTTGGTGGCCTCGGCCATTTCAGCCGGCAGGCGCGCCTGCTCGATCAGCATCGGCACCACTTCCGGCTCAGGGCGGCGGTAGGCGGCGGTAATGGAAGCGCGCAGGACCGATTGCGGCAGGATGCTTTCGGCGAACTCGAGGAAGCACTGGTGAGCGTGATCGGGTTGGACTTCGCCGGCATCATCACTGTCGACCCGGGTTGAACCGTTCAGCTCGGTCAGGGTTGCACCACCCTCGAGTTTTTCCAGGTAATTGAAAATTGCCTGTTTGATCAGCCAGTGCGGCGTGCGATCAATCGAGGTCGCGGCGGCCTTGAGGCGTTCGCGGGTTGGGTCGTCGAGTTTGACCCCAAGGGTGGTGGTAGCCATATTTTTATCCTCATGTTTACCACGTATGGCGTGGCATCAGCTGGCGGCAAGATTAGCTGCGCGCTGATAGAGGTGCAACCGGGTGCAACCGGTTTTTTGTCGGAATATCGAACAGCTCATCCGGAACCGTATAGGGCTGTTCCTTTAGTGCACTTACTTGGTGCGACTGCGCTCAT
This sequence comes from Pseudomonas sp. AGC41, assembly GCF_057334555.1. Classification (NCBI taxonomy): domain Bacteria; kingdom Pseudomonadati; phylum Pseudomonadota; class Gammaproteobacteria; order Pseudomonadales; family Pseudomonadaceae; genus Pseudomonas; species Pseudomonas sp. AGC41. The sequence goes on along the minus strand of NZ_JBHFJB010000151.1, from coordinate 7,113 downwards.
GAGAGGCGTTGGTTTTGCACCAAAACAGAGCGAAACGCGACATTGGTGAGAGGATTCCGACTGGGTGCAACTTATTTCAACGAAACTGGTTGCACCTAATTTGATTTGTTGAATAGCATTCGCGGCCAAGGTGCAACCGGTTTGAGTCGGAGTGCATCGGCTGATGGCTTTCCTGGGGAAACATCAGTCATAAATTGCGGGTCCACAAAACGTCGGTACAGCGTCTGCGTTGTCCGGGTTTTCAACTGCCACCGCACCATAAAAACAAAGCCAGGGCGTACTCATGAGTTTCAGCAATCCTACCCTGATCACCTTCGTGATCTACATCGCAGCCATGGTCCTGATCGGCCTGATGGCTTATCGCTCCACCAACAACCTTTCCGATTACATCCTGGGCGGTCGCAGCCTGGGCAGTGTCGTGACGGCGCTTTCTGCCGGTGCCTCCGACATGAGCGGCTGGTTGTTGATGGGTTTGCCCGGCGCGATCTATATGTCCGGCCTGTCGGAAAGCTGGATCGCCATTGGTCTGATCATCGGTGCCTACCTGAACTGGCTGTTCGTGGCCGGTCGCCTGCGGGTGCAGACCGAGCACAACGGTGACGCACTGACGCTGCCGGACTACTTCTCCAGCCGCTTCGAAGACAAAAGCGGTTTGCTGCGGATTATCTCCGCGGTCGTGATCCTGGTGTTCTTCACCATCTACTGCGCTTCCGGCATCGTCGCCGGTGCCCGTCTGTTCGAAAGCACTTTCGGCATGTCCTACGAGACCGCGCTGTGGGCCGGTGCCGCCGCGACCATTGCCTATACCTTCATCGGTGGTTTCCTGGCCGTAAGCTGGACCGACACCGTACAAGCGACGCTGATGATCTTCGCATTGATCCTCACGCCGATCATCGTGTTGCTGGCCACCGGCGGCGTCGATACCACTTTCCTGGCCATCGAAGCGAAAGATCCTACGTCGTTCGACATGCTGAAAAACACCACCTTCATTGGCATCATCTCGTTGATGGGCTGGGGCCTGGGCTACTTCGGCCAGCCGCATATCCTGGCGCGCTTCATGGCGGCGGATTCGGTCAAGTCGATTGCCAAGGCGCGTCGCATCTCCATGGCCTGGATGATCCTGTGCCTGGGCGGCACCGTTGCCGTCGGTTTCTTCGGTATCGCCTACTTCTCGGCGCACCCTGAAGTGGCCGGTCCGGTGACTGAGAACCCTGAGCGCGTGTTCATCGAGCTGGCGAAACTGCTGTTCAATCCATGGGTTGCCGGTGTCCTGCTGTCGGCCATCCTGGCGGCGGTCATGAGCACCTTGAGCTGCCAACTGCTGGTGTGCTCCAGTTCCCTGACCGAAGACTTCTACAAGACGTTCCTGCGCAAGAGCGCTTCCCAGCTGGAACTGGTCTGGGTAGGTCGTTTCATGGTGCTGCTGGTGGCATTGGTTGCCATCGCCCTGGCCGCGAACCCGGAAAACCGTGTACTGGGCCTGGTGAGCTACGCCTGGGCCGGTTTCGGTGCGGCCTTCGGTCCTGTGGTACTGATTTCGGTGATCTGGAAAGACATGACCCGCAACGGCGCGCTGGCCGGGATCCTGGTGGGTGCGATCACCGTCATCGTCTGGAAGCATTTCGAGCTGCTCGGCCTGTACGAAATCATCCCTGGCTTCATCTTTGCCAGCCTGGCGATCTACGTGGTCAGCAAGATGGGTTCGCCAACCGCCGGCATGCTGCAGCGCTTCGAAGCGGCCGAGAAGGATTTCCGCTTGAATCAATAAGCCACTCGGCGAGGCCGTCATGGCTCGCTTGAAGGTTTGAATAACGGCTCGTCTCTTATGGAGGCGGGCCGTGTTTTTTTGGGGGACGCCGGCCAATGACGAGCGGCCTCGCTAAATTCTTCGGTCGCAGATAGAGAAACTTCCCACAGCAAATACGGAAAGCATGAAGGCGACAGCCAGACAACTCCTCTTTAAGGTTCAAAACCTTTCAACCTGCCACATGGATTGCCAGCAGGAGTTGCCATGCCTCATCCGCGTGATGTGCGCTTTACCTTCAGCTCAACCGCCGCCATCAACTTCGATGTAGTCGCGTTTGAACTTACCGAAGGACTGTGCGAACTGTATCGCCTGACCGTAGACTT
>NZ_JBHFJB010000151.1:0-4963 GCF_057334555.1 Pseudomonas sp. AGC41 | reverse complement strand
GCTCGCTCCCACAGGGTTTCTAGGTGTTGATCCACCCCTTGTGTCAAAACAAAAGACCAGGCCTGCTGCGCAGTCCAGCGGGAGCAAGCTCCCTCGCCACGAAAAGCCTTTCCTCCGCGGGCGGCTACCGTGCCGCCAACTCCATGATCATCCGCGTCAGCAGATAAATCCTCGGCACCACGCTTTCGACCTCGGCATATTCCTCGGGCGTATGGATATTGCCGCCGACGATGCCAAAGCCGTCCAGCGTGGGTGTGCCAACGCCGGCGGACAGGCTGGCGTCCGCCGCGCCGCCGCTGCCTTCCTCGGTCAGTTTGCGGCCCAGCTCGCCATAGATGCCCTGGGCCTTTGCCATCAGTTGAGAAGACTGGTCTGCATGGCGACCCGTGCGCTAGCCAGAATACCTCGGCAGCAGGTGAGACCTCGCTAACACTTCCAGCCAACATTAGAGAAACTTCCCACAGCAAATACGGAAAGCATGAAGGCGACAGCCAGACAACTCCTCTTTAAGGTTCAAAACCTTTCAACCTGCCACATGGATTGCCAGCAGGAGTTGCCATGCCTCATCCGCGTGATGTGCGCTTTACCTTCAGCTCAACCGCCGCCATCAACTTCGATGTAGTCGCGTTTGAACTTACCGAAGGACTGTGCGAACTGTATCGCCTGACCGTAGACTTGGTCAGCACTTCAGCCACTGCCGACTTCGCGCAACTGCTGGATCAACCCGCCACCCTCACTATCTGGCAAGGCGAACAACCGGTGCGCCATGTGCACGGCCTGATCAGCCGTTTTGAACAAGGCAAGACCGGCTTTCGTCGCACCAGCTATCGCGCCGTGATCGAACCGCAACTGGCCCGCGCCACCCTGCAATCGGACTGGCGCATTTTCCAGCAACGCAGCGTGCCGCAGATACTCGAGCAGTTGTGCACCGAACGCCGCTGGGGCGCCTGCACCCAACGCCTGACCGAAACCCACCTGCCCCGCGAATACTGCGTGCAAGCTGGCGACCTGGACTGGGACTTCTACCAGCGCCTGGCCACCGAAGAAGGCCTGCTGTCGATCTTCCAACACAGCGAAGCCGGGCATCAGCTGATTCAGGCCGACCATATCGCCAGCTTCGGGGTGCTCGAGGGCGAACCGCTGATATACGAGGCCAACCCAGGTGGCGATCAGGCGCAGCCGGCGCTGCACAGTTTCACCTACCGCGAGCAGGTGCGCAGCGCCCAACAGACCCAGCGCGACTACAGCTTCACCCACCCACGCTACAACCTGGAGCAGCACGAACAGGCGCGCCAGCTGGAACACCAAAGCCCCGACTACGAACGCTACGACTACCCCGGCCGCTACAAACATGACGCCGCCGGCAAGCCCTTCACCCAGACCCGCCTGCAAGGCCTGCGCGGTGATGCGCGCACCGCCGAGGTCACGGGCGACGACGCGCGCCTGGTGCCGGGGCTGGCGTTTGATCTGACCGGCCATCCGCGTGACGACCTCAACATCGGCTGGCGCGCCGTCACCATCAAACACATCGGTCGCCAGCACACGGCGATGGAAGAAGAAGCCGCCGGCAGCCAGGTGGGCACCCATTACAGCTTCACCGCCACGCTGATTCCCGACAGCGTCGAATGGCAAGCACCGGCGCGCGCCAAACCCTGCATTGAAGGCCCGCAGATCGCCGCCGTGGTCGGCCCGCCCGGCGAAGAAATCTACTGCGACGAACACGGCCGCGTGCGCGTGCAATTTCCTTGGGACCGCCAAGGCCAGGACGACGACCGCAGCTCCTGCTGGGTACGCGTCACCCACAACTGGGCCGGCGCCGGTTGGGGCCACGTTGCCTTGCCCCGGGTCGGTCAAGAGGTACTGGTCGGCTTCGTGCAAGGTGATCCCGACCAGCCCCTGATCATCGGCCGCAGCTACCACGCCATCAACCGCTCCCCCTACAAACTGCCGGAGTTCAAGGCCCTGAGCCCCATCCGTAGCAAGGAGCTTCACGGCGAACGCCACAACGAACTGCGCCTGGACGACACCACCGGGCAAATCAGCGCCGCACTGATGAGCGACCACGCCGCCAGCGCCCTCACCCTCGGCTACCTCACCCACCCGCGGCCCGGCGGCGGCGTGCCGCGTGGAGAAGGTTTTGAACTGCGCACCGACGCCCACGGCGTACTGCGCGCCGGCGGTGGTTTGCTGCTCACCACCCAGCTACGCCCGCGCGCCGCCGAACACCAAACCGACCTGCCGGAAACCGCCGAACAACTCGACACCGCCCGCCAACACCACGCCACCTTCGCCAGCGAAGCCCGCGACAACCTGGCCCAGGACAGCGGCGACCAGGACGAAGTCGCCGACGCGCTCAAGGCCCAGCATCAGGCCATTCGTGGCACCGGCGGAAACCCCAGCGCCAACCAGTATCCGGAACTGGCCGAACCGCACCTGGTGTTGCACAGCCCGGCCGGCATCGCCAGCAGCACCCCGCAATCGACCCACCTCGCCAGCGGCGAACACCTGGCCCTGAGCAGCGGCGGCCACACCAGCCTGGCCATCGGCAAACGCCTGCTGGTCAGCGCCAGCCGGGGGGTGCGCACCTTTGTGCAAAGCCTGGGCTGGCGGCTGGTGGCGGCCTCCGGGGATATCGACATCCGGGCGCTGAAAGACAACATCAACCTGCTGGCCAAACTCAAGGTCACCGTGACGGCTGAGCGCATCACCTTGAGTGCCAAGGAAGAGATCGTGATTCAGGCGGCGGGGAGTAGCACCACCTACAACGCGGGTGGGATTACTCATGTCACCAGTGGGTTGTACACGGCGCATGCCACGGACTTTTTTTACAAGGGAGCGAAGAGCCAGGCGGCGGCGTTTCCCGAGGAGCCGAAGGCGGGGAAAGGGAATTTGGAGCTGTTTCAGCAGTATGCCAATGGTCATGCGTTCAAGGGTGCGGAGTATCAGGTTGAAGATGCCCTGGGCAAGGTCATCAAGGGCAAGCTGGATAGCAATGGTTTTGCGGCCGTAGCAGGCTTGGCACCGGGTCCGGCCAAGGTGCTGTTTGGTCGCGATAAAACAGAGACCGCATCCGCTGCCCCTTTTGACAATCAAGACTCATCAGCTCACGCCAAAGCTGGCGCACGCACGCCCGCTGCCGCAATGCAACAGTCTTTAAACAGCCTGTTCGCCGCAGAAACCAGCACTACATCCCCACCCAGCCCTGCCTCCCTCACCAAAGAGTTGAGTGGTACGGCCATCCAAAAGCTCATGCCAGCGCCAATGAAAGAGCTGTTGAACGCACAACAAGGAAAGGGATAACCACAATGGATAGATGTGGCGGAGTGGTTGCTCCCACGAACACGTTTACCGAAGACGACGTCATAGAAGGCACCGAACTTCTCGCCAAATGGCTCACCACTCTCACCGGCGACGTTGTCAACTGGCGGGCGGTCATTACGGTCGGGGAAATGCTACCAGTTGCCGGATCAATATTCGCAGCCACCGATGCCGTCGGCGACATCATTGGGCTCGCACGAGGCAACAGCGAATACAGATCTGACATTTTTAACTGGGTCGGCCTCGGTATCAATCTGTTTGCAATTGTCCCGATTCCCGGTATTGGCCCGGCTCGCGCAGTTATGCGTCCGGCATTAAAAGCGGTCAGAACCAGCCACAAGGACGGCATTGCGCAAGCTCTTATCGGTTCGATTGAAAGCGCCCTGGCAAACATTTGCCCTGTAGATCTCGAGGAAACCCTTAACAAAGTCCAGAGCACTCTGCAGAGCATCCTTAAAGATTTCGCGGCAAAAATTGTCGAGGTATGCAAATTCCTAGCGAACCTCATACGGTCTGTCGCCAACGGAACCGTACAAGACGTTGCGCTCAGCGTGCTGTTCCCTGGCATAAGCCTCATAGTAAATGCCGCCGACTACGTAAAAAGAACAACTGGCCTCGGGTACAGCAAGGAGGACCTAAGCTTCGGTGTAGATAAGCAGAAGTTGGAAAAAATTCTTGAACCCGTTGCGGTCAGCATTGAGCAGATTGGCGAGATAGCCGGTAAAAATATCGCCAATATAGGTATGGCCACCGAGGCTGGCAGTATCGCCGCCATCATCAATGCGCTTGTCTTGGCAGTACGAAAACGAAAACGCGCACCCAATCAGGCAAATGTCAGCCCAGCCAGAACCAATGAAAGCAGAAAACAACAGCCCCAAAATGGCAACGAAGCCAGCCCGGCGCAACGCGCAGCCCGCGCCGATGCCAACTGCAGAAAACAAGGAACCGCTGGGGGTACTGGATGCAACATCAGCTTTGCCATGGGCAGCGAGACGATTGTCCACACAGACTTCCAGCTTCCCGGCGTTTTTCCCTTGGAGTGGAGCAGAACCTATCGATCCTCGCTCTCTGCATTCGACAATAGTCCATTCGGCGCACGCTGGATCACGCCATTTGCCAGCCGGTTCGACCTAAACGAGGATCAGCTCACCTACCATGCGACTGACGGGCGCAGCCATAGCTACCCGTTGCCGAAAGTTCTAGGGCACCACTACGACCCTATCGAAAGCGTGGTAATTGCACGCGCCAGCAAAACCCAGTTGACACTTCTGCGGGGCCACGAAAGCCAGGAACACTATCAGCGAGCCGGCGATCAGTTTCGCCTGACTGCAATTGTCCTACGCGGTGGTGCGCGCATCACCCTGCATTACGAACACCAACATGCAGGCCAAGCCGTTCTATCAGACCTGATCACCTACCAGGGCAATACCCCACACCACCATATCCACCTCCAACTTGATGAACACGGTCGCATCTCAGTCCTGTGGTTTATGCACGAAGGTCTACCATCCCGGCAACTGGCCAGCTACGACTACGACGAGCACGGCGACCTGATCGCCGCCCGCGACGAACACGCCGCGCAGTGGGACTACCAGTATCAACACCATCTAATCACCCGCTATACCGACCGCACCGGGCGCGGTAT
>NZ_JBHFJB010000150.1:0-1786 GCF_057334555.1 Pseudomonas sp. AGC41 | reverse complement strand
GTCAGCGGTGAACGGAGCCGCGTGAGCCGCTGGCGATCAGGGTCGCGCCGCAGGTGGTCTTCATGCCATCCAACGCCACGGGAATGCCGTTGACGGAATAGGTGCTGCTGCCTTCGGCGATCGGGAAGGGGCCTTTGCATAAGGGGCACATCACCATGTGGCCTTTACCGGCCATGGGCTTGCCGTTGAGGTTGGTGTGGGGGATGGATTCGGTGACAACGCCGCCGTGGTTGGTGGTGTCCCCGAGCCTAATGATTAGGTTCATGCACATTCTTCTTTTTAATTCAGGGCGTTGAAGGTGCCTTCTCTGGTGTTGCGTATTCTTTTATAGAGCACTCATATAAATGATTGTCAGAGTCCTGGAAGTAGTCCACAGATATTTGGGAGGAAAAGTCTACTGCAATAAATCTTATTTCGTCGCTAGTGCTTTCATTAAAATTAAAGTTATTATTTAATTTGGTGTCTGATTCTATCAGTACAGCTCCGCAGTATTTCCAGTCTTCATCAATTAGTGCGTAGAAGTCTTTTTGTGCAAGCCGAGTTGCAATGAAGTTAAAGCACTCATCAAGAGAATCATAAGTTCTCTCTATACAGTGAGTTGGCTGCATTGATCTGAGATTCTCAATAATTTGGTCCGTTTCAGGGAGGCTTTTTCGAGACTCCTCTCGGTATTCATTCAAAAAAATGCTATTTATTTTTTTTTCAAATTTCTCTAGTAGCTTGTTTCCTTGAGCTTTTCTAAAAAATAACTCTCTTTCGTAAGGGGGGATATTCATGAGCAACACTCCTTTTCATAGAAGGCTTTTCCTTTGCCATTACGAATCTGCGGTCGTCCGTGCCTGCTCATTCTTGGATTTCCGTCGTCATCAAGTTTGACTTTTCCAGATTCCCAATGGGGTTTGTCCGGATGACTAACATCCATCGTTTGTTGTTGTACTGATGCAAGTCCCTTACCGCCTCCAGGTTGAGGTGTTTCATAGCGATACTCCCATCCAGATTTATTTTTTGACTGACTAATCGGTTGTTGGCTCGTGGGTATTCCTGCTTGTCTCATAGATTCACGTCGAGCGGCCCTAGAAGTGGCGAGCGGATTTTTTTCACTTCCCGGTGCTAATGGCTCATCCTTCAACCCTAGCGGATCAGTCCACTCCACCGGGTTTGGTGCATAGGCATAAACATTGAGTCCGCCCGCAAACCCGATCGGATCCCTGCCAATAAACCTCCCGGTCTGCGGATCATAGTACCGATAGCGGTTGTAGTGCAGCCCGGTTTCCACATCAAAGTACTGCCCCTGAAAGCGCAACGGATTGCGGATATCCGCGCGGTTGGCGGTGTCGCTGCGCTGTTCCTTGGCCAAGCCCCAGGCTTTGTAGACCCCAGCCCAGGCGATGTCGCCGTGCTCGTCGGTCAACTCCATCGGCGTGCCAAGGTGGTCGCATTGGTACCACGCCACGGCGCTGAAGCTCACAGGCTTAGGCTTGTGCTGCCACACCGGGTCACGATCGATGTCGTAAGTGCCTTCATAGACCGGCTCGGGCAGCAGTTGGATGCTGCGTTGCTCCACCGCCTGCGCCACCGGCACAAAACTACCCGGTTCAAAAAAGTAGTGGGTCAGTCGTTCGCTCTTCTCGTTGTTGCGGCTCTCAAAGGCCAGCACATCACCGTCCCAGCCGTAGATGGTGTAGCCGCAGCCGTACTGCTCATCGAGCTTGGCCCGCTCCAGCTTGTTCCACATCGGCCCGGCTTCGCGGCGGTCGTGGTACTTGGCTTTGGACAGTTTGAACAG
>NZ_JBHFJB010000149.1:0-3602 GCF_057334555.1 Pseudomonas sp. AGC41 | reverse complement strand
CCAGATCGCCACATGCGGTTCCTGCAGGTAGCGCAAGTATTGATGCTCGCGGGTGTTGTTGCCCGCGCGGTCGTAGAACCATTGCAGTTTGCAGGCGGCGTTTTCCGCCAGCAGCAGATTGCCATTGCCGTCATAGGCGAAGGTTTCGGTCTGCCACTCCAGACCGTCCTTGTGCCCGGCATGACGGGCGATCAGGCGGCCCATCGGGTCGTACTCAAACTCGTTGACGCGATCGCCATCGAGGCGGCGCGTCGGTTGATTGCTGCCGTGGTCGTAGAGGTAGTGGGTGGTTTGCTGGTCGAAGCCGGTTTCCTTGAGCAGGCGCCCGGCGGGGTCGTATTTGAAGCGGGCGCTGCTGTTGTTTTCGTTGCGCAGTTCGATCAGTTGACCGAGGCGGTCCCAGCGGTAGTCGAGGGTGGTGTCGTTGGCGTCCTGGCGCTGTTGGATCAGCCCGGCTTCGTTGTAGTGCCAGGTGGTGCGCTGGCGCAGGGCGTCGGTGTGGGTGAGCAAACGGCCTTCGGCGTCGCGCTCGAAGAGTTCTTCGGTTTTGTCGGGGTGGATCAGTCGCACCAGTTGCCCGGCGCGGTATTCGTAACTGGTGACGTGGCCTTCGGCATCGGTGAAGCGGCTGAGCTGGCCCAGTGCATCGTAGTGCCACTGACTGATTTTGCCCGAGCAGTCGGTGTAGCGGATCAGTTGGCCGTCAGCGTTGTAGGCCAGTTGTTTGGCACCACCGTTGGCATCGGTGATGAGCACGGGCAGGTTGTCGCTGTTGTAGGTGTACTGGGTCGTGTTCTCCAGCGGGTCGATGGTTTCGATGATGTTGCCGCGTTGATCGTAGTCGTATCGCCACAGGCCGCCTTCGGCGTCGCGGGTTTTGAAGAGCTGATCCTGATCATCGTAGGCGTGATGAACGCTGCTGCCGTCGGGGCGGGTGTGCTGGAGCAGGTTGCCGCGATCATCGTAGGCGTAGCTGTCGGTACTACCGTCTGTATGTATATGACGGACAACATTCTTGGCATCGTCGCGGTAGAACCACTCCTCATTGCCGTCGGGGTAGATGATGCGATAGGTGTAGCCGAGGATGTCGTAGTAGTACCAAGTCTCCTGGCCCAACGCGTCGGTCACGTAGGTCAGGCGGATGTTCTCGTCCCACTCCAGGCGGGTGTCGTAGCTGCCGTCGTCGGCCCATTCGCGTGTGGCCTTGGCGTCGGCGGCTTCGCCTTGCCATTGCAGGTTGATGCCGCGCCCGGTGCGGTCGGTGTAGCGGGTGATCAGGTGGTGCTTATATTCGTAGTTCCATTGCGCAGCGTATTCGTCACGGGCGGCGATCAGGTCACCGTGCTCGTGGTAGTCGTAGTCGTAGCCGGCCAGTTGACGTTGGGGCTGGCCTTCGTGCATTAGCCACAGGGCATTGATACGACCGTGTTCGTCGAGCTCGCTATGGATATGGTGGTGTGCGGTGTCGTCCTGATAAGTCACCAGATCTGACAGCACGGCTCGGCCTGCGTGTTGGTGCTCGTAGTGAAGGGCGATGCGGGCGCCACCCCGCAAGGTCATGCCGCTGAGCAGATAGCAATCACCGTGCTTTTGAAACGTTTCCTGGCTGTCGTGGCCACGTACGACCACCAGCGTGTTGGCCGTGGTGCGAATCAGTAGCACCCCTTCGATCGGGTTGTAGTGGTGCTTGCTGATCTCAAGATCTGGGTAACGCTGGCTGCGCCCGTCGTAACCGTGGTAGCTCAGGTCGTCTTCATGTTGGTCGATGCGGATCGAGAACGGCGTGATCCAGCGCGCGCCAAGGCTTCCCTGATCAAACGCCGCAAGGCTGGAGCGATAGGTACGTGTCCACTCGATCGGGAAGGGGCCAGGTAGGGAAAAATCGGTGTGTTCCAGTGTTTCACTGCCGGTGGCGAAACTGATACTGCGGCGAGTCGCTGAGGGGACGGCAAGATTGCAGTCTTTACAGCGATTGGGATCATTGGCGGCTTTGCGCTCGTTTGAGCGAGTAACCTGTGCGCCCTGGCCGTGACTGGCTTGAGCGCGGTTGACCTGATTGCTTGATGCATTGGCCGAGTGAGCACTGCGGCGCTTGCGGGACGCCAGTGCACTGACCAACTCCATGATCAGGTTGCCGATACTGCCGATTCTTTTCGGGTCCCCTAACCCTTGTACTTTTTGCGCCACCGCCAAGCCGATCCTGTCGGCGGCACTGGCGACGGTGAGCAATTTCTGGCAAACGTCTTTGGACAACAGCCTGTCATCGATCACGAACTGGGCGGCTATGCCCACCACCGGGCCGAAGAAAAAAGAGCCGATCTTGGCTTTGTTGGCCAGCGCCTGCTGGCCTTGCTCACTGGCAATACTTCTGAGCATACGGGCGAAAGCGGCGCAGGCTTTTCTGATTTCTGCGGCGATTTTTGTGAGCAGTTCGCTGAGACGCGCTTGGATGGCGTTGGCAAAATCCTCCAGGGCGCCGCGAGTTTTGTCGTTAAGGTTCTCTTCCAATGCACTGAGCATGGCCGTCGAAATGGCGGGTAGACCATTGCGCCTGACCGCTGAAAGCGTGGTGCGCACCGCCAGCCGTGCCGGGCCGACACCGGGAAAGGAGATCAGGCCGACGACGTTGACGCCAAAGCTGACCCAGGTCAGGAAGTCATTCTGGTCACCGTCGATCAGGGTGAGCAGGTCGCCGATGGCATCAATGGCGGCGAAAACGGTGCCGACACCCGGAATCACCGAACCTGCGGTCTGTACGGCATTCCAGCCCACGGCGTCATCGGTAAGTTTACGCAGCCATTGATCGAGCTTTTCCTTGCCCGCGTCGATGTCGTGTTTTGACGTGGTGTTGAGCGGACCAGTGGCCGATTGGGGCGGGCGCGGTGTCGCTGCGGTCATTGTGTTTTCTCCGAGAGCTTGCGTGGCAATCCGAGCCTCTCGGCGTTTTTCACAAGTGACTGAGGTAACTGGGAGGCAAGCGCGGTCGTAGCGTCTGGCATTGGTACGGCCTTTTTCAGCAGGTCGGTAGCCAGGCTCGTTGGTGTTTGTTTGGTGGCGTTGAGCACCTTGTCCAGCAGTGCTTGTGCCGGCAGTGGTCGGGAGGCTTCAACAGTGCCTGCTTCTATCTGCTCATGCGGACCGGGAAAGCCGGCATCGGTCCAGACATCGACCGGGTCTTTGCTGAAAAGCACTTTGGCCGGGCCTGGCGCGACGCCGGCCACTGCTGCAAAGCCATTCGCATCCAGCGTCCCCTTGATGATCTTGCCCAGGGCATCCTCCACCTGGTACTCGCCTCCCTTAAAGGTGACCCCGTTGGCGTACTGTTGAAACAGCTCCAAATTCCCTTTCCCCGCCTTCGGCTCCTCGGGAAACGCCGCCGCCTGGCTCTTCGCTCCCTTGTAAAAAAAGTCCGTGGCATGCGCCGTGTACAACCCACTGGTGACATGGGTAATCCCACCCGCGTTGTAGGTGGTGCTACTCCCCGCCGCCTGAATCACGATCTCTTCCTTGGCACTCAAGGTGATGCGCTCAGCCGTCACGGTGACCTTGAGTTTGGCCAGCAGGTTGATGTTGTCTTTCAGCGCCCGGATGTCGATATCCCC
>NZ_JBHFJB010000148.1:67407-76670 GCF_057334555.1 Pseudomonas sp. AGC41 | reverse complement strand
CAGCCCAGCGGGAGCAAGCTCCCTCGCCACAAAAGCTCCAAGCTCCAAGCTTCAGGGCTCAGGGCTCAGGGCTCAGGGTTCAAGGTTCAGGATTCAGGGCTTGATGTTTTTCAACTCGTTGAGCAAACCCAGCAGTTGCTGCATTTTTTCTTCGCCGAACTGTTCCTCGATCCGCCGGTAGTTGCTTTCCATACCTTCGCTCATGGACACGAAACACTGCTGGCCGCGCTCGGTCAGGCCAACGAAAACCCGACGCTGGTCCTGGCTGGATTTCTGCCGCCGCACCAGCCCGTCGCGCTCCAGGCGAGTGAGCACGCCGGTCATGCTGGGCTTGAGGATGCAGGCCTGATGGGCGAGTTGATGGCTCTCCAACTCACCCTGCTGGTGCAGAATGCGGATCACCCGCCACTGCTGTTCCGTAAGATCATGCTGGTTCAACGCCGGACGAAAAAAAGCCATCGCCGCTTCGCGGGCTTGCAGCAGGGTCAGCGTCAGTGAGGGTCTCGGGTTGGCCATGTTCTAACTGTATGGATGGGCGAGTCGGCAGCTTAGTGTCGCCGGCAGGCTGCCGCAAGCGCCTCGCTTCTGTGGCGAGGGCGCTTGCTCCCGCTGGGCCGCGAAGCGACCCCCAGACCATTCAACCCGGCGGTCCAGGAAGAATCGATGGCAGGCTTTACGACTGCTGCGCAGCCGAGCAGGAGCAAGCTCCCTCGCCACGGGTTAGTCGACCTATTTGAACAACAGGCCCGACTGCCGTTGCCGATACTCCCCCGGTGTCAGCCTGGCGTAACGCTGGAAAAACCGGCTGAAATACGCGGGGTCCTTGAAGCCGAGCTGGTAGCAGATTTCATTGGCCGAGCTGCCGGTGAACAGCAGCAGCCGCTTGGCCTCCTGCATCAGGCGCTCCATGATCAAACGCTTGGAAGGCAAGTCGGCAATGCGTCGACACACGTCGTTGAGGCGCGCCTCGGTCACGCCAATGTCCGCGGCATAACGCGACAGGGGCCAGTGCTGGAAATAATGCGCTTCGATCAATTCATTAAAACGGTGGAAGATCTTCAGGTCTTCATGCCGCGCCGGCCTGGCTTCCAGGGAGTTGGAGCACAGCCGCAGCAGGCTGATCATGATCAGCCGCGTCAAGCCGTCCAGCGCCGCGCTGCGCCCCGGCCGCCCGGCTGTCACCTCTTCGCTCAATTCCTCGAACAGGCAGTCCAGCCGCCGCACCTCCCCCGTCTGCTCCGGCCCCAATTGCGCCAGCGCGACACAGGACGCCGGCATCTGCACGCCCGCCGGCGCCAGGCTCGGATCGGCCTCGATCAATTGCCACACCAGTTGCTGACGCACCGTCAGCACGTGTCCGTCGCTGTCGGCTTCGGTAACAAAAGCGTGGGGAATGGTCGGCGGCGTAAGAAAAAACATCGGCCCTGACTCGACGTACTGCCGATCATCCAGATACACCCGCACGGTGCCGCTCTTGACGTAGTGCACCTGGAAGAACCGGTCATGCCGATGGACCGGCATGTTGCGCCCAAAAAAGCCGGCCAGGTTGGCGAGCCGGTCGTAATGCACTTCGGCATCGCTGTAGCGCTGGTCGTACACCTGACCAATGTTGATGTTCGGAATCGGCTGCCGGTCGCTCATCACGCATCACTCGTTTTTATTCTGCTTCAGGCCACTGCCTGCGCTCATGCTGCGCCGAAATCGGCAAGGCAACCAGTGCCAGAAGATTCTGCCACGCTTGACGATAGTTAACATCTTAATTATAACTGTTAACACATTAACAATATCCGCAGAGCACAGGTCTCTGCCACCCAGGAGACAAGCATGAGCCGTGCCCTGCATGACGTCGCGACCGGCACCCTGTTCGGGGTCGCGCTGAACTACCAGGGGCTGCTGAAGCAGCGCCTCGCCGAGTTCGAGCAAGCGCCTTACCAGAAGCCGCCGCTCAAGCCTGTGCTGTTCATCAAGACGCCGAACACCCGTAATCAGCACGAAGCCGAGGTGATTCATCCAGGCCAGGGCGAGCGCCTGCAGCCCGGGCCAGCGTTGGGTGTGGTGATGGGCAAGTCCGCCAGTCGCGTCAGCGCCGACGAGGCGCTGGACTATGTGGCCGGCTACACCGTGGTCAATGAATTCAGCCTGCCGGAAGACAGCTACTACCGCCCCGCCGTCAAGGCCAAGTGCCGGGATGGCTTTTGCACCATCGGTCCCGACCTGGTGCCCAGCGCCAACGTGGCCGACCCCCACAGCCTGACGATCACGCTGTACGTCAACGGCGAGGTTCGCCAGCAGAACAACACGGCCAATTTCGTTCGCGACATCCCCCGCTTGATCGCCGAGATCAGCGAGTTCATGACCCTGCATGCCGGCGATGTATTGATCACCGGCACGCCCGAGGGCCGGGTCGATGTACTGCCCGGCGATCGCGTCGAAGTGGACATCAGCGGCATCGGCCGACTCGTCAATACCATCGTGGCCGAGGAAACAGGAGCCGCCTCATGAAACGCGCACGCATTCACTTTGAAGGCCAGGTCCACGCCGTCACGGTCGAGAACCATAACGCCGTGCGCCTGGCTGACGGTCGCCTACTGGCCGAAAACCAGGTGCAGTGGCTGCCTCCGGCCACCGGCAGCATGTTCGCCCTGGGCCTGAACTATGCCGATCACGCTGCGGAGCTGGCGTTCAAGCCGCCGACCGAACCACTGGCCTTCATCAAATCCCCCGGCACCTATACCGGCCACAACCAGATCACCTGGCGCCCCGACAACGTTGCCTACATGCACTACGAGTGCGAGCTGGTGGCGGTCATCGGCAAGCCGGCGCGCAACGTCAAGCGTGAGGACGCCCTGGACTACCTGGCCGGCTACACCGTCTGCAACGACTATGCGATCCGCGACTACCTGGAAAACTACTACCGCCCCAACCTGCGGGTGAAGAACCGTGACGCCACGACACCGGTCGGCCCATACATCGTCGACGTTGCCGATGTTGCCGACCCCGGCAACCTGACCTTGCGCACCTGGATCAATGGCGAGTTGCGCCAGCAAGGCAGCACCAAGGACATGATTTTCGATATTCCCTACCTCATCGAATACCTGTCCAGCTTCATGACCCTGCAACCCGGCGACATGATCGCCACCGGCACGCCCGAAGGCCTGGCCGATGTGGTGCCGGGCGATGAAGTGGTCGTGGAAGTGGAAGGCGTCGGTCGCCTGGTCAACACAATCGTCAGCGAAGCCGAGTTCTTCGCGTCCCGGAAAGAGGCTTGAGCAGCATGATCAAACACTGGATCGATGGCCGTGAGGTCGAGAGCAAAGACGTCTTCGTCAACTACAACCCCGCCACCGGCGAGGCCATTGGCGAAGTCGCCAGCGGCGGCGCCGAGGAAGTCGCCCAGGCTGTCGCGGCGGCCAAGGCTGCGTTTCCGAAATGGGCCAACACCCCGGCGAAAGAACGGGCCCGGCTGATGCGCAAGCTCGGCGAGCTGATCGAACAGAACGTGCCGAAACTGGCCGAACTGGAAACCCTCGATACTGGCTTGCCGATCCACCAGACCAGGAACGTGCTGATCCCAAGGGCTTCTCACAACTTCGATTTCTTCGCCGAAGTCTGCACCCGAATGGACGGTCACACCTACCCGGTCGACGACCAGATGCTCAACTACACCCTGTACCAGCCGGTGGGTGTCTGCGCCTTGGTTTCGCCGTGGAACGTGCCGTTCATGACCGCGACCTGGAAGACCGCGCCGTGCCTGGCACTGGGCAATACCGCCGTGCTGAAAATGTCCGAGCTGTCGCCGCTGACCGCCAACGAACTCGGGCGCCTGGCCGTCGAGGCCGGCATCCCCAACGGGGTGCTCAACGTGATCCAGGGCTACGGCGCCACGGCTGGCGATGCGTTGGTGCGTCACCCGGATGTGCGGGCGATTTCTTTCACCGGCGGCACCGCCACCGGCAAGAAAATCATGCAGACCGCGGGCCTGAAAAAGTACTCGATGGAACTGGGCGGCAAGTCACCGGTACTGATTTTCGAGGACGCCGATCTTGACCGTGCCCTCGACGCGGCACTGTTCACCATCTTCTCGTTGAACGGCGAGCGCTGCACCGCCGGCAGCCGGATCTTCATCCAGGAAAGTGTCTACCCGCAGTTCGTAGCCGAGTTCGCCGCCCGCGCCAGACGCCTGATCGTCGGCGACCCGCAGGACCCCAAGACCCAGGTCGGCTCGATGATCACCCAGGCCCATTACGACAAGGTCACCGGCTACATCAGGATCGGTCTCGAAGAAGGCGCCACCCTGCTCGCCGGAGGCCTGGAGCGTCCGGCCAACCTGCCGGCGCATCTGAGTCGCGGCCAGTTCATCCAGCCGACGGTGTTCGCCGACGTGAACAACAACATGCGCATCGCCCAGGAAGAAATCTTCGGCCCGGTGGTATGCCTGATCCCGTTCAAGGACGAGGCCGAAGCCTTGCGGTTGGCCAACGCTACCGAATATGGCCTGGCGTCCTATATCTGGACCCAGGACATCGGCAAGGCCCATCGCCTGGCTCATGGCATCGAGGCCGGCATGGTGTTCATCAACAGCCAGAACGTGCGCGACCTGCGCCAGCCTTTTGGTGGCGTAAAGGGTTCCGGAACCGGCCGCGAAGGCGGACAGTACAGCTTCGAAGTCTTCGCCGAGATCAAGAACGTGTGCATTTCCATGGGCAGCCATCATATTCCGCGCTGGGGGGTGTAGCCCAAGCCTCCTTGGCGACGATGGCCCCGTGGCGAGGGAGCTTGCTCCCGCTCGATTGCGCAGCGATCGCAAAAAAATGGGGCCGCTGCGCCCGAAGCGTCGGACCGTCCCAGCGGGAGCAAGCTCCCTCGCCACGAGAGCTCATCGGCCAAGACCTGTTTCAGCGTTTTGAAGATCAACAAAAACAACATTTCAGGAGAATCATCATGGGCGAAGTCGTCCTGGCTGCGAAGATCTGCCACGTTCCCTCGATGTACCTGTCCGAGCTGCCCGGCAAGCATCACGGCTGCCGCGCGGCGGCGATTGCAGGGCACAAGGAGATCGGCCGTCGCGCCCGTGAACTCGGCGCCGATACCGCGGTGGTGTTCGACGTGCACTGGCTGGTCAACAGCGCTTATCACGTCAACAGCGGTGCGCATTTCAAAGGCATCTACACCAGCAACGAACTGCCGCACTTCATCAAGAACATGGAGTACGAATACCCGGGTTGCCCGGAGCTGGGCGAGTTGATCGCCGCCGAAGCCAATGCCGCCGATATCAGGACGCTGGCCCACAACATCCCCAGCCTCGAGCTGGAATACGGCACCTTGGTGCCGATGCGCTACATGCACATGGATGTACCGGCGGAGCAGAAATTCAACGTGGTGTCGATTGCCGCCTGGTGCGCCTGGCACCGCCTGCAGGACAGCTTCGCCTTCGGCGCCGCCGTGCGCCGGGCCATCGAGAAGAGCGACCGCAAGGTCCTGGTCCTGGCCTCCGGCTCGCTGTCCCACCGTTTCTCCGACGATCGCAACGCCGAAGCCAACATTCACAACTGGACGCGGGAATTCGACAAGCAGGTCGATCTGCACGTCGTCAAATTGTGGCGCGAAGGCCGCTGGAAAGAATTCTGCGCCATGCTCCCGGACTACGCCGAACACTGCTTCGGCGAAGGCAAGATGCACGACACGGCGATGTTGCTGGGGCTGCTCGGCAGGCCGGACTACGCCAAACCCGCCGAAATCATCACCGAGCCCTTCGGCAGCTCCGGCACCGGCCAGATCAACGCGATTTTTCCAGTCTGAACAACAGCCGCAAGCTCAAGCTGATCGACCCAACTTGCCGCTTGCCGCTTACAACTCGAAGCTGCCGACGCAGGAGGCCTCCATGCCCCATTTCATCGCCGAGTACACCGACAACATCGAGCAGCAGGCCGACCTGCCCGGCCTGTTTGAAAAGGTCCACCTCTTGCTGGGCGACAGCGGTGTGTTTCCCTTGGGCGGCATCCGCAGCCGTGGCGTGCGCCTGGACACCTGGCGCATGGCCGACGGCAAGCACGATTACGCCTTTGTCCATATGACGCTCAAGGTCGGCCATGGTCGCGACCTGGCTACCCGGCAAAAGGTCGCGGAAAAACTCTTCGAACTGATCACTATGCACTTCGCCGACTTGCAGGCCCAACGCCTGCTGGCGCTGTCGTTCGAGATGACCGAGTTGCACGAGCAACTCAATTTCAAGGCCAACAACGTCCACGCCTTTCTCAAGGGCCAGCCCAGCTAGCCCGTCCGTCCCATCGGCCTCTCAGACAAAAAGTACAAGATCATGAGCACAGCCAATACTGCCGACACCGGCGGCACCCTCGCGCACGACCGCACCCATGCCAGCATTACCTGGCGGCTGATGCCGCTGTTGCTGGTCTGCTACCTCTTTGCCCACCTGGACCGCATCAACATCGGCTTCGCCAAGATGCAGATGAGCGCCGACCTGCAGTTCAGCGACACGGTCTATGGCTTCGGCGCCGGCCTGTTCTTCATCGCCTATGCGCTGTTCGGCGTGCCGAGCAACATGGCCCTGGACCGGGTCGGCCCGCGTCGCTGGATTGCCACGCTGATGGTGGTCTGGGGCGTGTTGTCGACCGGCATGTTCCTCATCGAAAGCGCCAGCGGGTTCTACGTGTTGCGCTTCTTGCTGGGCGTAGCCGAGGCCGGGTTTTTCCCGGGCATCCTGGTCTTTCTCAACCGCTGGTACCCGGCGCGGCGCCGGGCCCAGGTCACGGCGCTGTTTGCCATTGCGGTGCCGATGGCGGGGGTGATTGGCGGGCCGTTATCGGGCGGCATACTCGAACATTTCCATGACTTCGGCGGCCTGCGCGGCTGGCAATGGATGTTCATCATCGAAGGCTTGCCGGTGATCCTGCTCGGCCTGGTGGTGCTCAAGTGCCTGCCCGACAGCTTCGAGACGGTCAACTGGCTCAGCGCCGACGCCAAGCAGCAACTGCGCGAGCAACTGAGCCACGAAGAACAGGGCAAATCCATCACCTCGTTCTCGGCCATTCTCGGCAACCCACAGGTCTGGCTGCTGGTGGCGGTGTATTTCGCGGTGATGCTGGCGGTCAACACCCTGGCGTTCTGGATGCCCACCTTGATCCATGGCGCCGGCATCGGCAGCGATGGCAAGGTCGGGCTGCTCAGCGCCGTGCCTTACCTGGCCGGCTGTTTCTTCATGATCGGTTGCGGACGCTCGTCCGATCACCACCGGGAACGCCGCTGGCACCTGTGCGTGCCGCTGTTGATGGCGGCGGCCGGCATTGCCATCGCCGGGCTTGCGCCGGCCAATCCGACCCTGGTGCTGGGCGGCCTGATCCTCGCCGGCATGGGCGCCAGCGCCGCGTTACCGATGTTCTGGCAACTGCCACCGGCATTCCTGTCCAACAGCACCCAGGCTGCCGGCATCGCGCTGATCAGCTCCTTCGGCAGCATCGCTTCGTTCTTCGCGCCCTAC
Organism: Pseudomonas sp. AGC41; assembly: GCF_057334555.1. Lineage (NCBI taxonomy): Bacteria > Pseudomonadati > Pseudomonadota > Gammaproteobacteria > Pseudomonadales > Pseudomonadaceae > Pseudomonas > Pseudomonas sp. AGC41. The sequence goes on along the minus strand of NZ_JBHFJB010000148.1, from coordinate 69,175 downwards.
CTGATCGGTTGGATGCGCGACACCACCCAGAGCGCCAGCCTGGCCCTTTACGTCCTGGCATTGCTCATCGCCCTGGGTGGCCTGTTGGTGCTGCGCACCCGGGCAGCCATCGTCAATCCACAATAGAGACCCTTGCCATGCTCGACCAAAGCCTCATCCAGCAAGCCGCCGCGCGCCTTGACCAAGCCGAACGCTCCCGGGAACAGGTGCGGCAATTTTCCCTCGACCATCCAGGCATCACCATCGATGACGCCTACGCCATCCAACGCGCCTGGGTCGCGCAGAAAATCAACGACGGGCGCAAGCTGGTCGGCCACAAGATCGGCCTGACTTCCCGCGCGATGCAGGTCTCGTCGAATATCACCGAACCGGACTATGGCGCGCTGCTGGACGACATGTTTTTCGATGAAGGCAGCGACATTCCGTTCGAGCGCTTCATCGTGCCGCGCGTGGAAGTCGAGCTGGCGTTCATTCTCGGCAAGCCGCTCAAAGGCCCGAACGTGACGCTGTTCGACGTGCTTGATGCCACCGAATGGGTGATCCCGGCGCTGGAAATCATCGATGCGCGTGTCCAGCAGATCGACCCGCAGACCAAGGTCACGCGCAAGGTCTTCGATACCATTTCCGATAACGCCGCCAATGCCGGCGTGGTCATGGGCGGCCGTGCCGTGCGGCCCACCGAGATCGACCTGCGCAAAGTGCCGGCGGTGCTCTATCGCAACGGTGTGATCGAGGAGTCCGGCGTTTCAGCGGCGGTGCTCAATCACCCGGCCAAGGGCGTGGCCTGGCTGGCGAACAAACTGGCGGCCTACGACGTCACGCTGCAGCCGGGCCAGATCATCCTGGGTGGCTCTTTCACCCGCCCGGTGGCGGCCAATCCGGGCGATACCTTCCATGTCGACTACGACATGCTCGGCTCCATCGCCTGCCGTTTCGTCTGACCGGAGACTTCTCATGGACATGCCCGTCAATACCTTCAAGCAACGCCTGCGCAGTGGTGAAGTACAAATCGGCCTGTGGCTGGGCCTGGCCGACGCCTACTGCGCGGAGCTGGCGGCCAACGCCGGATTCGATTGGTTGCTGATCGATGGTGAACACGCGCCCAACGATCTGCGCACCCTGCTCGGCCAGCTCCAGGCCATCGCGCCCTACCCCGGCCAACCGGTGATTCGCCCGGTGATCGGCGACACGGCGCTGATCAAGCAACTGCTCGATATCGGCGCGCAAACGCTGTTGGTGCCGATGGTCGAAAGCGCCGCCCAAGCCAGCGAACTGGTGCGCGCCATGCATTACCCGCCCCACGGTGTACGCGGCGTCGGCAGCGCGCTGGCCCGGGCCTCGCGCTGGAACAGCATTGCCGGCTACCTCGACCACGCCGATGAGCAGATGTGCCTGCTGGTGCAGATCGAAAGCTGCGAGGGACTCGCCAACCTGGACGCCATCGCCGCCGTCGAGGGCGTCGACGGGGTGTTCATCGGCCCGGCGGACTTGAGCGCATCGATGGGCCATCGCGGCAATCCCGGCCACCGGCAAGTGCAAGCCGCCATCGAGGACGCCATCGCGCGCATTCGCCAGGCGGGCAAAGCGGCCGGGATTCTCAGCGCCGATGAGAAACTCGCCCGCCGCTACATCGAACTCGGCGCAGCGTTTGTCGCCGTGGGCGTGGACACGACGGTGCTGACGCGCGGGTTACAGACCTTGGCGGCGACGTTCAAGAACACTCCAAAACCATCGACCGGCGGTGTCTACTGACTCACCGTCACCATTT
>NZ_JBHFJB010000148.1:47149-67370 GCF_057334555.1 Pseudomonas sp. AGC41 | reverse complement strand
CCACAAGGTGACCCACTCGCGCCTGCTAGCGTTTGATCGTTTTGAGGTCGTTCAGCAACCCCAACAACGTCTGCAATTTCTCCTCCCCCAACCGCCCCTGCAGACGCTGGTAATTCTCCTCCATGCTCTGGCTCATCGAGTCGAAGCATGCCTGGCCCTGAGGTGCCAGGCGCACCAGCACGCGGCGCTGGTCCTGTTCGGCCTTGCGGCGTACGACCATGCCCGCCGCTTCCATGCGCACCAGTACGCCGGTCATGCTCGGCTTGAGGATGCAGGCCAGTTCAGCCAGGCGATTGATTTCCAGCTCGTCATGCTGGCTGAGGATGCGGATGACCCGCCACTGTTGCTCGGTCAGCCCGTGCTGGTTCAACGATGGGCGGAAAAAAGCCATGGCCGCTTCACGGGCTTGCAGCAGGGTCAAGGTCAGGGACTGACGGGGTTTGGGCATGACATGTTTTCGCGAAAAATTTAGTTAATGAGTTAACCAAATCTTATCAGCTTCGCGCTGGAACACTCAGCTTTGTGCGAACTGTTTGAAAACCAATAAAAAAGCCCCGCGTCTCTCGAGGCGGGGCTTTTTCATTCAGCGGTGTATCAGTTGGCCGTGACGACCGCCTGACCGCTCAACGCCAGGTCGAGCAGTTCGCGGTTGGCGACTGCGTACATGGCGTAGTCGGTACCACTGGCAGCACGGATGTCCACCAGCATGGCGCGCCAGCGCTCGACCATCTCGTGGTGCTGCTCCAGCCACAGCGCCAGACGGGTTTCCACATCCTGGCTACCGTCACCTTCCTGCAGGACCGAGATGGTGATCGCCCGCTGCTGCCAGTCGATGTCATCGCGGAACGCTTCACGGGCCAGTGCCTGCCAGTTGTTTTCCACCGGCAAGGCGCTGATCTGTTGCAGGTACCAGGTGATGTCCAGGGCGCTGCCCACGGCGAAGTAAGCCTTGGCCACATCAGCGGCGTTCTGACCGGTAACGTCGGAAGCCTCGATGATCGGCAACAAGGTGTACAGGTGCGTGGTGCCGGCAACCATGCGCGCCAGCAACTCCGGCACGCCGGCGGCCACGTAGGCCTGGTAGCGGGTCTGCCAGCCTTCGCGGGTCGGGCCTTCCAGCAGTTCGTCGAGCTTGAGGCCCAACGCCGCCAGGTGCGGACCGAAGTGAGCGACGTCACGGGCAGCATTCTGCTCGTTGCGGCGGCTACGCAGGAACCAGCGCGTGGCGCGACGGCCCAGGCGCATCAGCTCGTCCATCAGCTCCAGTTGCACGTCGGCGGAAACCTGGTGGTCCAGCGCTTCGATCTGACGGAACCAGTGCGGGAGGTGGAAGATGTCCCGAACGATCACATAGGCACCGGCCACGTTCGCCGGGCTCATGCCCGTCGACTCTTTCAACCGCTGGACGAAGGTGATGCCCATGTGGTTGACCAGGTCGTTGGCGATCTGGGTGCTGACGATCTCGCGCTTCAGGCGATGGCGACGCATCGCTTCGGAGAACTTGCTCACCAGCGTCGGCGGGAAAGCCGTCTCCATGTCCCGGGTCAGGTAGTCATCGTCCGGCACCAGGGAGTTGAGCAACGCTTCCTTGAGGTCGATCTTGCTGTAGGAGATCAGTACCGACAGTTCGGCACGGGTCAGGCCCTGGCCTGCCGCGACACGTTCGGCCAGTTGGTCTTCGGTCGGCAGGAACTCGATGGCACGGTCCAGCTTGCCCCGGGCTTCCAGGTCGTTCATCAGGCGCTTGTATTCGGCGATCCGCACAAAGGCGCGACGTGCCGCCAGGGACAGGGCCTGGGTCTGCTTGTAGTTGTTGCCCAACACCAGGCCGCCGACTTCGTCGGTCATGCTCGCCAGCAACTGGTTGCGTTGCTTGTCGGTCATGTCGCCGGCCTGCACCACTTCGTTGAGCAGGATCTTGATGTTGACTTCGTGGTCGGAGCAGTCCACGCCACCGGCGTTGTCGATGAAGTCGGTGTTGGTGGCGCCGCCATGCAGGCCGAATTCGACGCGACCGAGCTGGGTCATGCCCAGGTTGCCGCCCTCGCCCACCACCTTGCAGCGCAGCTCGTTACCGTTCACGCGCAGCGCATCGTTGGCCTTGTCGCCGACATCGGCGTGGCTTTCAGTGCTGGCCTTGACGTAGGTGCCGATACCGCCGTTCCACAACAGGTCCACCGGCGCCTTGAGCAAGGCGTTCAGCAGTTCGGTCGGGGTCAGCTTGTCGGCCTTGATGTCGAAGCGCTCTTTCATCTGCGGTGAGATTGCGATGCTCTTCGCGCTGCGCGAGAAGATACCGCCACCTTCGGACATGATGCTGCTGTCGTAATCGGTCCAGGCCGAACGCGGCAGGTCGAACAGACGCTTGCGCTCGGCGAAGCTGCTGGCAGGTTCCGGGTTCGGGTCGATGAAGATGTGCAGGTGGTTGAAGGCCGCGACCAGTTGCAGCTTGTCGGACATCAGCAAGCCGTTGCCGAACACGTCGCCGGCCATGTCGCCGACGCCCACCACGGTGATGCTGTCTTCCTGCACGTTGATGCCGCGCTCGCGGAAGTGACGCTGTACGCCGACCCACGCGCCCTTGGCGGTGATGCCCATTTTCTTGTGGTCGTAGCCGGCCGAGCCGCCGGAGGCGAACGCGTCACCCAGCCAGAAGCCGTAGTCGATGGCAATGCCGTTGGCGATGTCGGAGAAGGTCGCGGTGCCTTTGTCCGCCGCCACCACTAGGTACGGGTCATCATCGTCATGCCGCACGACGTTGGCCGGCGGCACCAGGGCGCCGTCCTTCAGGTTGTCGGTGATGTCCAACAGACCCGAAATGAAGATGCGGTAGCAGGCGATGCCCTCGGCCGCGATCTCGTCCCGGCTGCCGCCCAATGGCAGGCGACGCGGCAGGAAACCGCCCTTGGCGCCCACCGGCACGATCACCGAGTTCTTCACTTGCTGGGCTTTTACCAGGCCAAGCACTTCGGTGCGGTAGTCTTCCTCGCGGTCGGACCAGCGCAGGCCACCGCGAGCGACGTTGCCGAAGCGCAGGTGCACGCCTTCGACCCGTGGCGAGTAGACGAAGATCTCGAACTTGGGCACCGGCTTCGGCAGTTCCGGAATCAGGTGCGGGTTGAACTTGAAGCTGAAGTACGCCTTGTTATGGCCGTTGGCGTCGGTCTGGTAAAAGTTGGTCCGCAGGGTCGCCTTGATCAGATCCAGGTAGCGACGCAGGATACGGTCTTCGTTGAGTACCTGCACATCGTCGAGGGCCGTGAGGATCGCCTGTTCCAGACGCTGTTGCTTGTCTTCCAGGTCATCGCCGCTGAGCTTGCGCGCCAGGTAGAAACGGGTCTTGAACAACCGGGTCAGCTCGCGCGCGATGTCGGTGTGGTTGTTCAGGGTGCTGGCGATGTAGCCGAGGTCGAAGCCCAGGCGGATCTGCTTCAGGTAGCGGGCGTAGGCACGCAGCAACGCCACGTCGCGCCATGGCAGGCCGGCGGTCAGCACCAGGCGGTTGAACGCATCGTTCTCGGCATCGCCACGGACGATGTGGACGAAGGCGTCCTGCAAGGTGTCGTTGAGCTGCTGAATGTCGAGGTCCAGGCCTTCGGCGGCGGTGAAGGCGAAATCGTGAATCCAGAACTCGCGGCCGTTGGTGTGGCGCAGGCGGTACGGGAACTCGCCCAGCACGCGCAGGCCGAGGTTTTCCAGGATCGGCAGCACGTCGGACAGCGCCAGCGGCGTGTCGGCGTGATACAGCTTGCAATGCAGCTCACGCTGGCCGGACACCTGGCCCAACGGCTGGTAGAAGCTCATCACCAGCGGATTGGTTTCATTCAGGCTCAGCAGGTGCTGCATGTCTACCACGGCCGAGTGCGCGGCAAAGCGCTCGCGGTAGCCGGCCGGGAAGCCTTTCGGGAAGTCCGACAGGACGTTGGTGCCCTGGGCTTCGCCGAAGCTCTCGATCACCAGGCTGGCGTAGTCGTCCTTCCAGCTGCGGCAGGCCTGCACGACTTCTTTTTCCAGCAGGACCGGGTCGATGTCGAGACGGTTTTTCGGGTCCACGCGCAGGATCAGTTGCACGCGAGCCAGCACGGACTCGGAGAAGAACGTCCAGAACTCGCAGTCCGAGGCCTTCAGGCGATCCATCAGCACTTGCTGGATCTTCTGGCGCACTTCGGTGGAGTAGATGTCACGCGGCACATAGGCCAGGCAGTAGCAGAAACGACCGTACGGGTCCTTGCGCAGGAATACGCGGATCTTGTTGCGTTCCTGGATCTGCACGATGGACATCACCGTGCTGAACAGCTCGTCCACCGGGGTCTGGAACAGGTCGTCGCGGGGCAGCACTTCGACCACCTGGGCCAGTTCCTTGCCCAGGTGCGCCTTGGCCTGGAAGCCCGAACGACGTTCGATCTCGGCGACCTTGCGGCGAATGTACGGAATGACCCGCACGCTCTCGCCATACACCGAAGAGGTGTACAGGCCCATGAAGCGGCATTCCTTGATGACCTTGCCGTTGGCGTCGATTTCACGGATCGACACGTAGTCCGGGTACGCCGGACGGTGCACGCGGCTTGGGTGCGCGGCCTTGGCGAACGACAGCACGGTCGGTTCGCGCAGGTAATTGACTGCATAGTCTTCGATGCGCAGGTCTTCGGCGGTCAGGCCGGCGCGCAGCAATTTGGTCAGGCCGAGGAACGATTCAGGATCGTATTCGATGTGGCCGCCGTCGGCTTCATCGCGAACCACGAACTCTTCATAGCCGAGGAAAGTGAAGTGGTTGCCCACCAGCCATTCCAGGAAGCTCTTGATTTCGGCTTTTTCGTCGGCATCGGTGGTGTAAGCGCTGTTGTCCAGGCTCGCGAGGATTTCCTGGACCTTGGCTTTCATCGGCTCGAAATCGGCCACGGCCACGCGCACTTCGCCCAGCACCTGCTCAAGTTCCTTGCTCAGGACATTGAGTTCAGCGGCATTGGCGCAGCGGTCGATCTCCAGGTACATCAACGACTCTTGCAGCACGTCGTCGCCCTGGGTGCCTTTGGGCAGGATTTCCAGCAACTCGCCCTTGCTGCCGCGACGCACGCTCAGGACGGTGGTTTGCAGGGTATGGATGCTGTAGCCGCGACGGTTCAGCTCGGTGCGGACCGAGTCCACCAGAAATGGCAGGTCGTGGTGCAGCACTTCGACGGCGGTGTGGGTCGACTGCCAGCCGTGACGTTCATAATCGGGGTTGTAGACACGCACCTGCGGTTGCGCGTGGTCAAAGCGCTCAAGCAGGCGCCAGGCGGACAGGGTGCAGCCGGCGAGGTCGGACAACCGGCGCTGGGTGAGTTCATCGAGGGAAATGATGCCGAAGAATTGTTCAGCGAACAGCGCCACTTGTGGCAGTGCCTGTTCACTGATGTGCTGCGCCAGTGCCGCTTGCAGTTGATGCTGGAAGTCGGCTTTGCTGGCTGCGGTGAAGAACGCCATCTGTGGTACTCCGCTTGGGCTTGTTATTGATGGTAGCGTCGCGTGCAACCCCTTTCGGGGCCGTCGGCCATCCTGTTCCTGATTCTCGGGCAGAGGAAACAGGATGACAGGTGGGTGAAGCTGGACGAGACCCGCAGGTCACATCCTTTTCCATGTAATTCCATGTCATGGACACCTGCAAAAAACGCCCTCGGGTGGCCTTTGCAGGTGCACATCCGTTGCGCAGCTTAACGAGTGCGACAATGTGCCTGCTTGCAACGCTGCGACATATTCGGTCATCGGCAAGCGTTATGACCGCTCCGCATCGAACAACCCTAGCAGCCTGGAGCCCAAACGGCACCCGAAGGTGGTAATCCTGCAGAAAATCGTCCGGGCTGGCAGAATTCCCGTTTTCGCCCCCGCAAGGCTCATCGAGCCAGGAGCCCTCCCCATGCGAATGACCACCGCCCTGCTGATCGCCAACCCGTGCGACGAAGAAGAAGACAACATGGCCATGCTCTGCTGCCACAGCAACCAGGGCGACATGTTCCTGATGACCCGCTATCCCGACGAAGACGAACTGGAGATCACCCTCGACGGCGAGCCTTCGACGCTGGAAGGCGTCAAGGTCACCCTCAGCCCAACCTTGTTGAAAATCGAAATCGCCGCGGCGGATGCCGATGCGCTCAATGGTGATGACGTGCTGGAGATAACCTACGATGCAAATGTGACGGATCTGGCGGAAGTCGAGCTGACGTTGCAAAACATCCTCAAGGGAACCGGTACTTACATCAGCCAGCTCTGATCCAGAAGGCAACCGATTCTCGTCGCCATGGCTCTTCGAAACTCCCGGCCCGCTTTCGCATACAAAAAGGTCTTGGTCATCTGAGGTACACCGGGCCAGTCCCTTTCCGAACAGGCTCGTTCCCCCCCCTGGGTCTGCGTCGCACTGGATATACCCAGCAGAGCGAGCCTGCATGCCGCAAGGCCAATTCCGAATGATCGATTTGCTGCCCGCCGTCGTTGGCTCACGCCTCGTCTGATGCGAAGAACTGCTCGCCACCATCACTCTACCCCTTATCAGAAACGCCCTACGCAACTCTCAGACTATTCCCACATACAACAAGAACTTTATGCGCTTTCCTGTAGCAAAAGCGATTAATGCGAATTGATCTTTTTCTTATGCGATTACTCGCCTTGCATCGGGCCCGGCGAGCCAAGGTAAGTAACATCTGTCTTCCAACTGAGCGAAGGTCATATGGAACATTTCGTATCAACACTTGAAAATTACGCGGAGCGCACGGGCATGAAATATCACTGGCGTGACGCATCAGCAACTGGAGTGGGCCTATGATGAGTGCTGATGTACCAGAGCTTCGCGACAACGACGTCGCCATTATAGGTGTCGCGGGGGAGTTCCCGACGGCCCCAGACCTGAATGATCTCTGGATGCTTTTATTTGCAAAAGGGCTGGCCACGACCTCCATCGCCTCACAACATCGCTGGCCAATACAAGAGGATACGGGTTACTGCCAGCACGCGGCTTTTATTGAAAACGCCCACTGTTTCGATCCCGTTTTTTTTTCGATAGCGCCTGTTCAGGCCCTGTATAGTGATCCCCAAGAGCGCCGTCTGTTGCAGACGGCTTATCACGCACTTGAAAACAGCGGCTATTTTCAGCGCCCTCACGGCGACGTTGGCGTTTATACCGCCGCCATGTATCCGCACTATCAAAACTTCGATACTTCTCCTTTTTTCGGCACCTCATTTGCGCAAATAGCCAACCGAATTTCTCACCGCCTTGATTTGCACGGCCCCAGTCTCTGTGTCGATACCATGTGTTCGGGATCGTTGGTAGCCCTGCATCTGGCATCAACAGCCCTGCGCCAAGGCGAATGCCGTATCGCACTGGTCGGTGCCGCCAACATCCATACCAGCTCCGGTAAATTTCGCCTGCTGTGTCAGGGGGGATACCTGAGCCGCACCGGCCGCTGCCACTCGTTTGGCGCATCAGCCGACGGCTATGTTCCGGGTGAAGGCAGCGTTGCAATAGTGCTGAAGTGCCTGGCACAGGCACAGGCGGACGGTGATTCAATCCATGGTGTCATTCGCGGCAGCGCGGTGGGTTCCGATGGTGGCGCAGGTCCTTTCACTGTGCCTGACGCCGACGCTCAAGCAGACGTGATGCGACGAGCTCTTGAGCAGAGCGCGGTAACTTCCGATCAGGTGAGCTATGTCGAATGCCACGGAACCGGTACACCGGTAGGTGACCCTGTGGAGATCAAAAGCCTCGCTATGGCATATCGCAAGACTGAGCGCGCCATCATGCCCATCGGCTCGATCAAGGCCAATATCGGGCACTTGGAAGCGGCCGCCGGCTTGGCCGGTTTAATCAAGGTTCTGCTGCAAATGCGTCACCAGACGCTATTGCCTCATATTGGAGCCACCCCGCCAAACTCTGATCTGAACCTGCAATCGGTAGGTCTGGAATTAGTCTCGGAGCCTCGGCCCTGGAAAGGCCCCTGCTTGGCCGGCATCAACTCCTTCGGTGCAGGGGGCACTAACGCTCATATTATTGTGCAAAGTGCACCGGCCAGTATGCCTCCACAGGTACCCAAGGGTGCTTGGTATTTATTTCCTCTCTCCGGAAATACAAGCGAGTCATTGAAAAAACGCCTGACGCAGTTAACTGACTGGATCGACGCGAATCCGACAACTGACCTTTATGCCATTGGCTACACATTAAGCTGCGCCCGCGAGCACCATCGCCATCGGGTCTGTGTTGCGGCAGAAAGCATGGGCTCCTTACGCAGTGCATTGGAAGCAGCGCTTAACAAGTCTTCGCACATTAAACATGAATCGGCAGCCGCGACGACCTTATCGGACGACGCGAAAAAACTCATAGCGGCCTACCAACGAGGCGAGTCAGTACGCTGGGGCGATATGTATTCGGTTAAATTCCTGGTCGATCTGCCGCCCTTCCCGTTTAGCACCCGTCATTTCGATGCGGTCAATGGCCCTCTTAATGAAGGATCGGCATCACCTGCCGTCATTGGCACCGTGCCCACATCCACCAGAGCGGCGGGGACCAAATCCCTGCTGAGTTGGCAAAACATTCACGGGGAGGGGCGAACAGTCCTCTTGCTTTCGCCGACCAACGTGTCCACAAGAGCTTGGCATTGCCAGGTGGAGTTCTTGCGGCGCAAAGGCTTCAACCTGATGATTCCAAGTTTGCCGGGGCACGATGGCAATTGCATGCCTGCGCAACCCTTCTCCCTTGTCGATATAGCAGCCGAAATCGCAGGTTATCTGGATAAAACCGCTGCGGGTCCGGTCCACTGCGCAGGCTGGTCTCTGGGCGCAGCAGTGGCTCTGCATCTGGCTCTTGATCACCGCAGCACACTTGATAGCCTCTGCCTCATTTCCGGCTCCGCGAGGTTCACGCATGGCATTCCTCACATGCTAAGCGCCTTCAAAAAGGAAAACCTATTATGGGAAGAGTTCATTTCGTTGCAACTCGACCTGCAACCAGAGGGGCAATTTACTTTTTTGGCGGGAGCAACTAACAAAGACCTGATGCGCTATTACCCGCTACTGCGCGATCACGACGTGCGTGACCGCCTGGCGCAAATAACTGTTCGCTCTCTTGTGATACACGGCATCGACGACCAATGCATTACTGATCAGGAGTGTGAACACCTCGGCAGCATCAATTCCTCGATCGTGAAGTTATTACCAGGCGGACATCTATTACCTATTACCGCCTCAAAGGCGTTGAACAATCTTCTGCTGGAGCATTTTCTTTGAAACCTGCATCGGCCGCGGAAAAGCTTATTTGGCGGTGGGTACAGAACTCACCGAAAGACCCACGACTGGTCTTTCGCTATGGGTTTGAAGTACTGGGAAGTATGGACGTATCAAAACTGGAGGACGCCTTACGCGCTTTGATAAAAGTGCACTATCCAAACCTGCTGGCACGCTTTATCGACATAGAGGGATGTCTCTACAAGTTTCATGTGCCGCCTGAACAGCAGATATTGCATCACGAAATACTGGCAGCAAACATGCGGGAGCCAGAAAACTGGTGCCAGATAGACCATCACGACGGGCCCCTTTTTCGACTGACCTTCACTGAATTCAACGGCTGCTCGACCCTGTGGATTGCCGCCAGCCATCTGGTAATGGACGGAACAACGTATCCGCACTTATGCCGACTGCTGGAAATGCTTACCGGCGCGGATGATCCCGCAAGCATTGAATGCCAGCCCGCGACCCCGGACTTGGATTGCAGCTCACCCAGCGCCGAGACGCTAACGTTCTGGCACGACCAAGTGAAAGGACGGCAGCTTTGTGCCTCTGTACCATTTGTTGAGCGCGCTATCAGTTGCAAAACCATGCCGCCCTCATATTTGCGAGTGATGCATGAACTCTCCGCCGAGGACCGCCAGCAACTTTTCTCATCCATCCAGGAACACCGGACAACCCCGTTTCAATGGATGCTGGCGTGTACCTTGCTGGTGGTTGGCAGCTACCTCAAAGCTGCTGGCAATGCCTCCAAACCGATCATTGCCCATACCGTTTCCTTGGCCAAGCCCGGCTCGGCTCTGGGCTGCTACACCAACGTATTGCCATGCATGGTTGACTACGATCCGGCAATGACTGTCGGCGATCTAGTGGCAAATATAAAACAATGGCGGCGCAAAGCTCGCTCCCATCAAGCGCTGGATGGACCGTCCATTGCGGCCATGGCTACCCCTTGCGCTGATTCAATTACTCGCCCCTTCAACGTATTGGTCACTACCGCTGAAGGCGCTTTGCCCATAAATACACCTGAGCTGCAAGGACGACCAACCCGGCTAGCGGCGGAATCGGCTGGCGCCAGTAACGCCGACCTAACGGTCACGTTGAACACCAGCGCTGACCGTGTTCGTCTGATGTTCGAATGCGCAGCCAGCGGAACCGATAATTCGCGCATAAACGACTTCAAGGATCATTGGCTTGCGGCGCTACGCTGGATGAGCCACAACACGGCAAAACATATCGGTCAATTCAGCGTCACTGCTATGCCCACTCCGGTGTCCAGGGGCAAGCCCCGCATTCAGCCTGCGCAGCATCCGTTGAATGCGGTCATTCACCACGCTGACAGACAGCCGGAAAAGACAGCTATCAGCGGGCCTGACGGGCAGCTCAACTATCGACAAGTAAGAGACGCCTGCATTGCGTTGGCATGCCGGCTACGCGAACTCCACCCAACGGCACGCCCCATAGCGCTGCATTTGGGCCGATCCAGTTATCTCCCCATTGCCGTTCTTGCCTGTCTGGCCGCTGACATGCCTTTCCTGCCAATAGCGACCGACAACGCCTCTACCTTCATCGATGGGCAAATCAACCGGATGGGCTGCGTCCTGATTTTATGTGATGAAGACTGCCGCAGGCAGTTACTGGCTCGCCATCCCGACAAGACGATTATCACGCCTGCAGATGGTTTGGAACGCACATCAGATCACCACTGGAAGACTGAGGCTGAAGGGCAGTACCAGCACGATGCCTACTGGATTACAACCTCCGGCAGTAGTGGTACGCCAAAGACGGTTACCGTGGGCCAGCAAAGCCTGTTCAACCTGCTCGACTCGATGCTCGATTTCCCCGCGTTGCACCCCATGGATCGAATGCTGGCACTGGCGCCAATCAGCTTCGACATCGCGCTGCTGGAGTTGCTGCTGCCATTGTTGGCAGGGGCCTGCGTTGAAGTGGCTGATGATAGCGTTCGACGCGATGGTCATGCGCTTGGCCAACTGATCGATCGCACCAGGGTCACAGTTGTACAAGCGACCCCGTCGACTTGGCTAGCGCTCCAGGCCAGCGGTTGGAGATCGCAACGGCAACTGCGCGCTTGGGTTGGAGGTGAGCCGTTGACTTCACAGTGCGCTGAGTATCTGTTGAATCAAGGGTGCGTTGTCTACAACGTCTATGGGCCTACCGAGGCAACCATTTGGGCGTCCGCGGCGCGTATCACTAACCCAGCTCAACTAATGCTGGGCAAGCCCGTGCATGGCACCCGCTTTTACGTACTCAACGAACATCTCGAGTCACTGCCTGCTGGGATGACAGGCGAGCTGGTAATCGCTGGAACCGCCCTTGCCGAGGGATATCTTGAGAGTGACCGACCAGGATTCATACCTGCATCGAATGCTCATCCGAAGTTGTATCGAACAGGCGATACGGTTCGCCATGATGGCAACGGCCACTTATTTTTCATTGGTCGCAACGATACCCAAGTCAAGGTGCTGGGCCAGCGGGTGGATTTGATTGAGGTAGAACATGCACTTCATGAATGCGCGCCCAACACTCACTGGATCGTCGCACTCAGCCCTTCGCCATCCACCCATCTGTGCGCTTACTACCAGACTGCTTCCGATTGGCAGCCGGACCTACGTAAGATCACGGCATTGTTGTATGAGAAGCTGCCAGCTTATGCAATCCCGCGACGGCTGATCGGTCTGGCGGAGATACCGCACACCCCTCACGGCAAGCTTGAGCGACGTGATTTGGACAAGCTAAGCGTGCTCAGTGCCACATGCCGGCCAAAGGAAAAAGCACAGAAGCCACTCGCCCAGCCGGGGCCCCCTATTAATTCAAAAACGATCACTGACCTCACCTGGCCACAACTGAATGCCATCATCCGCCAGGCATTGGATATTGATGTGGAGGATCCTAGCTTGCCGTTTGGCTGGTCCGGAATCAATTCGATCCTTTTGAACCAACTTTCCTACTGCCTGAACCATCAACATGACATAGCTATCAGCGCTTCCGAGCTCATATCCTCCGTGAGCCCGTTGGGTTTGCTGAACAAACTAACAAAAACGCCACACAGCCCACCTCCCCGCTTCCCGTCACCCGCCGGATACGGGACCGGATCCCCGGAAAAAATCGCAATCATTGCAATGCATGGAGAACTGCCCGGAGCCCGAGACCTTGTCGAGTTCTGGCAGCAGCAACTGAACGGCACTTGTGTCATCAGCCCAAGTCAACGCAACTTTCTGAATGCGGATTTTCAGGCAGGGTTCATCCGTAACATCGCGGGTTTTGACCATGAACTCTTCCGAATTTCGCCTCGCGAAGCAGCTCAGATAGATCCGCGCCAGCGCCGACTGCTACATGCTGCCTGGTGCACCTTGCAGAATGCGGGCTATGCCCAAAGCCATCTGGCGGGCTCTCTCACAGGTTGTTATGTCGCAGCTACAGGAATGGATTACCAGACATTGCGGGTTGAGCAGCAACGCCCTGTCCACAGTCATTGGCTACAAGGGTGTTCATCTGCAATGCTATCGAATCGACTCTCGCACTTCTTCGACTGGCGCGGTCCTTCACTTACGGTAGACACGGCCTGCTCCAGTTCTTTTGCAGCCCTGATTCGTGCCTGTTCGGATTTGCGGGCGAACATATGTGACCAAGCAATTGTCGGAGCCAGCAACCTGCTCTTGGATCAGCAGGTCAACACGGCGTTATCGATGGGCGGCTTTCTGTCTCCGACTTTTGCTTGTGCTGCCTTCACCAGTGCCGCAAATGGTTACGTACGTGCAGAGGCAACCGCCTGTGTAATGCTCAAGAGACACAGTGACGCGATCCGCGATCGCGACCCGATCCTGGGTCTAGTAACTGCGTTTGGTGAAAATCATTCAGGCCGCACGGCTTCCCTCACGTCCCCGAATGCCGAGGCGCAGACCAGGCTGCTGCGCAGCGTCTACGATGGCGAATTAACCAACCGAGTCGGCTATGTGGAGCCCCATGGCACCGGCACTATTTTGGGTGATCGAATCGAACTTGGCGCACTTAATAAAGCGTGGGGGCAGCTGAAATTTTCCGGTTCGAGACCGATTCCGTTGGGCACCCTCAAAAGTAATATCGGGCACAGCGAGGCTAGCGCAGGACTCGTCTCGTTGCTCAGGGTGTTACTGGCGATGAAGAACAACAGTATCCCCATGAGCAGAGTCGTACCAGGGAGCACACCGTTGCCGGAACTGGCTCCGTACTTCCATTTGCCTGACAGTACTACCCAGTGGCCAGACCCGCTTGACCGTGTCGCAGGAATCAGCAGTTTCGGCTTTGGGGGCCACAACGCTCATATAGTGATCGAGCACGCTGACACCCGTCCTGCTGGACCCTCGCCCAGTGCACCGGGCACATCGCTGTTGTATGTCATTTCGGCCCATAACCCCAGAACTCTAACTACGTTGAGTCAAACGCTCTGTGGCTGGTTGAGTCAACAACACGACACCCCTGAGCAACGAATGTCGATTGCCTCAAACCTGGCGTTCTGTCGTGAACACATGCGTTACCGAATGGCATTTTTTGCGAGCGACTTGCGTGAGCTGATGGACCAGCTATGTGCGAACGATAGTTCCAATACTTCCCCACACGAACTTGAGCCCTTGCGCTTGAGCTATCTGGCCGGTCACAGCATCGACTGGCAAAGCGTGTTCCCAGCAGGACGCGGACGGGTCATCGACATGCCCTCCTACCCTTTATCGGAGCAAGTCCATTGGTTCGACAATCAGGTGCTTTCATGACAAGCCTTTCAGCCAAAGATCAGGATGACAAAGCGATACCCGACCGACCACACACGTTTGTCATGGAATGGGAAGCGAAGGAGCGCTTCTCCGAACTGCAGAAGGATGCTGTGCAACGCTTGTATCTTTGTCCTGCGGGGCAAGCATCCAGCCTTAGAGAAAGATGCTACCAGTTCAACGACTTGCTTGAACTCGGCTCGAAGCAGGCCCTCCGGCGTCTGAGCGAACACGAGGACAACGCCCAGCCGTACGAATGTGTGATCGTGGTCAAAAGCGTCTGGCAGAACGGCGTGGACGATGCTGGTCACCGTCGGTTCATGACAACTCTCCAACATCTGGCAAAAAGTCATTGCAGACGTCTAGTCATTCTGACGTTGGCCGCCATTCGCTGCGAACCCGCCTATCCACGCGTACGTCACCCGCTGGATGCCGTTTACCTGGGACTCGCTCAAGGCTTCGCAAAAGAGACTTCTTCTCTGCAGGTTAGTCTTTATTCGCTGGCTCAACTCGATCAACCGCACATCGATGCTGCGCTGGCCGCCAAACTGGAGAATCCCAACGGCGCTACCGTGGGTATTGGCAATGGCGCTTGTTGGATCTCTACACTGGTCATGACGTATCTGGAACCGACGCCATCCCCCTACCGCATCAACGCAACCTACCTGATCATTGGGGGACGCAGCGGCATTGGCGCAGAGTTATCCAAGTATCTGGCCCGACACTTCAAAGCCACCCTAGTGTTGGTAGGAAGATCGAGACCGAATGATTCACTGTTGCAGGAACTCGAAACGCTGGGTGGCACGCCTCACTTCGAGCAGTGCGACATTGCTGCACCGCTGGCGCTGGCGCAGGCTATGGCTCGCTATCCTCGCATCGATGGTATTTTTCACTCAGCTTTACAATTGGCCGACAGCGCCTTTGAAAGCATGACGGTCGATCATCTGCAGCAATCCTTACAGCCAAAGGTTCATGGCGGCTATCAACTATTCGAGGCCCTTCGCCGCCTCCCGCAGCACCCGGCTTTTGTCACGTTCTTTTCTTCGATCCAATCCTATATTGCTTATCCGGGCCAAGCCAATTACACCGCGGGTTGCCTGTGCACGGATGCGCTGACGGATCTTTTTGAATCGGTACTCTCAATTCCGACCCGAGTCATCAATTGGGGGTATTGGGGGAGCGTTGGAGTTGTGGCTGATGATGCCTATCGGAGCAAAATGCAGCGCCTTCAAATTGGTTCCATAGAACCCGACCAGGCAATGCCACTCATTGAGAGGGTCATCACCTCAAGCTGGCTGCAGGTGGCATGCCTGCGCCAATCCAAAAGATCCCTGAGGCTGCGCCATATCGAGCCGGATCGCCAGATTCATGCTGCGAGCGTTGCCAAACATTTGACCTCTCCTACTCCCCCAACAAAAAAGGACGCATATAAATTGGGCCAATCCATTAATGCCATCGCTCATCTCCTGCAATCCAAATCTCTGCCCAACGATACGCTGCAAGAAGAATACCGAGCACTGGACAATTACGCTCGCCATCGCTGGCATCAAACTCTGCGCGGGCATGAATGGACAATTGCGCCCCGACACGAGAAGCAATGGGCTGCACTCAAGCACATACCAGATGCTCAAAGCCATGATGAGGATGATTTCCTCTTGCGTTACCCGAGACTGCGCAGTCATATAACGCTCCTGGAGCGATGCCTGACCCATTACCCGGCTGTTCTCAGCGACCAGATGACAGCACTGCAAGTGTTGTTCCCAGGTGGCGATGCTTGCTTGCTAAGAAACTGGTATGCAGAAACTCCAACGACGCGCTTACTGAACGTGCGCTTGGCCGACGTTATCGTCTGTCACGCCACGACCACCCATAACCATAAACTAAGAATTCTGGAGTTAGGCGCAGGTACCGGTTCAACAGCTAGAGTCATCCTGCCAATGGTTGCCGATTACGTCGAAGAGTATTGTTTCAGTGACGCCTCAGAGGCATTCATGACGTCCGCCAGCCAAGAGTTCTCGCCTTATCCGTTCATGCGCTATCAAAAAATCGATGCGACCCACATCCCTCCGGACATAGGTAACTTTGATGTAATCATTGCTGCGAACGTCATGCACGCCGTCACACCGTTGGGGAATGCACTGCAGGGAGCCGCAGCAGTGCTCAAGGATAACGGGCTGCTGCTGCTCAACGAAACTGTCTATCGGCATGATCTGCTGACTATCATCTTCGGCATCATTGAGGGGTGGTGGCCGGTCGATAATGCAACAGTGAAACGTATCAGTGACAGTCCGCTGCTGGATGCTGAGAACTGGCGACACGCTCTCCTGAGCAATGGCTTCAACCAGGTCCTGGCTCACGGCAACGACAGCTTTCAGTTACTTATCGGTTCAGTGGGAGGCCGGGCGAAGCTAGCTGAGGTAAAAGGCACAGATAGCCAAGAGGCTGTCGATGAGACAGGAGAGATCGCCGATCGTCTATGCGCGATCATCGGATCTGTAATCCTGCTCGAAGCGGCGGATCTGGACAGACAGGCGCCTTTGTCCGACTACGGCGTGGACTCCATTCTGGCGATACAAATCCTCGAAACGCTGGCCGCAGAATTCGGAGCACAGTCAGCCGACGTTCTGGAGCGCCACCAAACTATTACTGCCTTGGCGGCCCATCTTTCCCAATCGGCACCTGCGGCCAGGGTCCCAGTCCCCCAACAGCCATCAGAAGGCACAACAAGCGGTATCAGCGAGGACATTGTCGATGATTCAGTCATCAATACCGTCACCGCGATCATTGGCGACGTAATTCTGCTGGAGCCTGAGGACATTGATCGACAGGCAATGTTGATTGAGTATGGGGTGGACTCGATCCTGGCCTTGAATATCATAGAGCAACTATCATCAGTTTTCGGTAGCCAGCCGCCGGACTTGATCGAGAAGCACCCGAGCATCGTTGCCCTGGCACGCCAGCTCGCTCCCAGGCCCCAAGCACCTGCTCCTGTAACAGCATCAGACACGCTGCCGGACACCGTCAGCCAGCATATGGTTGGGGGCAAGCGAATTGCACCTGGTGCCTATGCCCTCTCTTGGATGATCGAAGCCAGCGGTGCGCAGCAATTATTCAATGTTTGCTGGCATCGACCGATGGTTCGTCTTAACGATGCGACACTTGAATATGCCAACGGCAGATTCGCCATCGTCGATCAACGTAGTGGCCATGTGTTGTGCTCCGGTGAATATGGCCTGTCTCCAGCTGTTTCGTCTCTACCGCAACCGACTCTATGCCTGCACAGCGCACTGATATTGGACAGCACCAGCATCTATAAAAACTTTGAGGCCTTGGGCTATAACTACGGACCGCTTTACAGAGGTATCGCTGTTGCCTGCATCGGTGACCGCCAGGGCCTCAGTGTCCTCGTGACCCCTGAGAACTGTGAAAAACAGCTGCCACCGGCTCTGATCGATGCGGGGCTGCAAACCTCCATACTATTGACTGACGCCCACGCTGAAGGCACTCAGATGTTGCCTACTCATCTGAGCAGCATGCGGCTTTATTCGCTCCCCTTCGCGGGAGAAACAGTGCTGTGCAATGCGACCCTCATCTCTAAAAACGAAAAAGGGGCAAGGTTCGACTTTTGCTATTCGCGCCTCACTGGAGAGGTACTGTTTACCCTGACTGGGGTTCTGGCTGTCAGCGTGGCATTTGCGAAATTGGAAACTGGGCACGACATACTTGATACACATCGCGCTCTTCAAGGGAGTCCTGCATGAGCACGACCTCAATTTTTACCCAACGCCTCGCCTTGGAGGATCGTCTTGACTCTGCCTATTTAAATAGCAGAACTTCATTATTCGATAATTTCATCGCCACCACTCAGGGCAGGTTTTGGGACCCAAGCGATATACAGTACATCGATTACTCACTGCCCTTTGACTTGAAATACTCCCTGTTACCATTGGAGCACTTCCCGGAGCTGGCTCCGTTTGTCCGCCAAATCCCCTATGAAGCGCAAATCGAATACGTCAATCACCAAGTGCATCGTATGGTCAGCGGCTTTCTTTATGGGGAGCAAGCCGCACTATTAACCTGTCTGAAAGAGGCCGATGAGCTCTCGGACCCGTCGGCAGTCGAATACGCAATTAACCAAGCCCGAGAAGAGAGCCGGCATCAACACGGATTTCAGCGCTATATCCAGACGCGTTTTGGCGAAACACTGCCGTTGTCGCCCCCTTACAGGGAAATGATTTTGCGCCAACTGAACGACGGGCGTACTCAGCGAAAATTCGTAGGGGTGCAAATTGTTCTTGAGGGACTGGGTCTGGCAACACTGGGATATGTATCCCGCGCCTCTAACGACCCCGTTCTCAGTCGACTCACTACCTTAGTCATGGCTGACGAGGCCCAACACCATCGTGCTGGACGAATGCTGATAAAAAAGGAACTTCCGTCGCTCACTGATGAAGAGAAAGAAGAAATGGCTGACGAAGCGCTAGCCTCTTTTAAAACCATGGAGTTGCTCTATATGCACGCGGGGCCGCTACAGACTCTTTGTGCAGCACAAGGCCTCGAAACAACACCAGGATTGTTACTGGCCGAGCACGCAAGAAACCCGTTTTATGAGGCGATTTTTCGTCGAAATGCCAAAACCATTGACAGCTGTGGGCTTATTACAGAACGCACCCGCCCGCATTACGAATATTGGCTGGAAGTGTCAGATGATGATGCCGAACAGGATGAAGAGGACCAGCAACTGGCAGAAAAAATCGTTACCGACCTTGCCCACTATAATGCTACCAAGCGGAGCCAACGCAGACCGTCAAACTAAAACGGTATTCACCTGACTCGGTTCAGATAAAAACAAGTCGCCGTCAATCGGTATTGTCCATTGCGAGGAGAGCTATCCCAGCGTTTTGAGAATGCTCAACTCCGTGTGGCGCGAACTCGCTCACGATGGCGGCGGCTCGGTGAAGCCTGATACCGATTATTTTAAAAATCGCGGCTGGCGACGAGAACAACCGTCGGTCGTCCCTTTCGCGCGCTCCGCTTGACGCCCGATGAGCTTCTGGTGTTTCCTGAAACCGGTTTCATAACCGCTAATAACTCCAATAAGCAGGTTTAAATCCGTGAATTCTTTTTCCGCCGCCCAGCGCAGCCGCGTGACCATGCTTGATGTCGCCGAGCGCGCCGGGGTCTCCAAGGCCAGCGTCTCGCGCTTCATTGGCGAAGACCGCGCCCTGCTCTCCGAAGCTATTGCACGGCGCATCGAGCAAACCATCGACGAGCTGGGCTACCGGCCGAACCAGATGGCCCGCGGTCTCAAGCGCGGGCGCACGCGCTTGATCGGCATGCTCGTGGCCGATATCCGCAACCCATATTCGATTGCCGTGATGCATGGCGTGGAAACCGCTTGCCGTCGCCACGGCTACAGCCTGGTGGTGTGCAACACCGACCGCGATGACGAGCAGGAACGCCAGCACCTGGCGCTGTTACGCGCCTACAACATCGAAGGGCTGATCGTGAATACCCTGGGTCACCACCGTGACGAACTGTTCGAGTTGCGCAGCGAAATGCCCATGGTCCTGGTGGATCGCAAGGTCGACCGGCTCGACACCGACCTGGTCGGGCTGGACAACCCGGCGGCCGTCGAGATGGCCCTCAAACACCTTGACCAGCGCGGTTACCGCGACCTGCTGCTGGTGACCGAACCATTCGATGGCACCAGCTCGCGGATCGAACGGGTCGAGAGTTTCAAGAGCGGCATCGAAAGGCGTCGAGCCCTGGCCGGGGCCGTGGTGGAAACCGGCGATCAACTCCTTCCGCGCATCAGGACCTTTCTCGCCCAGTCGGACCGGGGCCCCAAGGCACTGTTCTGCGCCAACGGCATCGCCGCGCTGGCCGCCACTCAGGTACTGCGCGACCTCGATTGCCATTTGTTCAACGACATCGGCCTGATCGCCCTGGATGACCTGGATTGGTACCCCTTGGTGGGCAGCGGCATCACCGCCCTCGCCCAACCCACCGCCGAAATTGGCGCCCGGGCATTCGAATGCCTGCTCAAGCGCTTGCGCGGTGACAACGGGCCGGTGCAGACCCTGGATTTTGCGGCGCAGTTGATTGAGCGCGGGTCGACGCGGGGAGGTTCGCAGTGATCGGGCTGGCCCCTTCGCGAGCAGGCTCGCTCCCACACTGGATCGGCGTCGCACTGGAGCTCCCTGTGGGAG
>NZ_JBHFJB010000148.1:33732-47129 GCF_057334555.1 Pseudomonas sp. AGC41 | reverse complement strand
GCGAGCCTGCTCGCGAAAGAGGGCCCTGAAGCAAAAACCCTTTTTTTGAACAAAACTGAAACCGGTTTCAGAGGCACAACAACAAAAGGTACAACAACAATGACCAGACCCCACGTTTCCATCAGCCTCTCCAGCTTCGGCGCCGACCTTGTGCGTCAACGTGGCCAAGGAAGCTTCATCGAACTGCTGGCCGCCGCCGGTGCCTCGCGCATCGAATGGCGCGAAGAATTGCTCACTACCGAACAGCCCGCTGAACTGGCCGCCGGTGCGCAAGCCCAGGGGCTGGCAAGTATCTATTCGTCGCCACTCGAACTCTGGCTGCCCGGCCAACCCAGGCCCAATCCCGCCCTGCTGATCGCCTTGCAACGTTGCGAAGCGTTCGGCTCGTCCTGGCTGAAAGTATCCCTCGGCCATTTCACCGATTCCCACGACCTCTCGGCCCTGGCGCCAATATTGGCGACTAGCGCGGTGCAACTGTTGGTGGAAAACGACCAGACCCTGCAGGGCGGACGGATCGAACCCCTGCAGCGTTTTTTCACGGCTGTCGAGGAGCATGGGTTGCCCGTTGCCATGACCTTCGACATCGGCAACTGGCAGTGGCAGGACCAATCGGCCACCGTGGCGGCGCGCCAGCTCGGGCGGCATGTGGCGTATGTACACTGCAAGGCCGTGGCCCGGCGTGACGACGGCAAGCTGGTCGCCGTGCCCCCGGCCCTGGCAGACCTGCACCTGTGGGAACAATTGCTCAAGCACATGCCGGTCGGGGTAATGCGCGCCGCCGAGTATCCGCTGCAAGGCGACGACCTGGCGCAACTGACCGCTGAACATGTCGCCACCCTGTCCCGCCTCGGACAATCGCGTCGGGAGAGTGCTCATGCCTGAGTTCGATGTATTGTCGTTCGGCGAAACCATGGCGATGCTGGTGGCCGACCAGACCGGCGACCTGGCCAGCGTCGACCAGTTTCACAAACGCATCGCCGGGGCCGACAGCAATGTCGCCATCGGCTTGGCGCGGCTGGGTTTCCAGGTGGCCTGGCTCAGCCGGGTCGGCGCCGACTCCCTGGGACGCTTCGTGGTGCAGACGCTGGAGAAAGAAGGCCTGGATTGCCGCCACGTGGCGATCGATCCGGCGCACCCCACCGGATTCCAGTTCAAGTCCCGCACCGATGACGGCAGCGATCCGCAGGTCGAGTACTTCCGTCGCGGCTCAGCGGCCAGTCACCTGTCGATCGATTCCATCGCACCGCCCCTGCTCCGCGCCCGTCATCTGCACGCTACCGGCATCGTCCCGGCGCTGTCGGACACGGCCCGCGCGATGTCCTTCGAATTGATGAGCCGCATGCGCGAGGCCGGCCGCAGCCTGTCCTTCGACCCCAACCTGCGCCCGAGCCTATGGGCCAGCGAAGCGTTGATGATCAGCGAGATCAACCGTCATGCCGCCCTCGCCCACTGGGTCTTGCCGGGGCTCGGTGAAGGTCGGTTGCTGAGCGGTTTTGACGACCCGGCCGACATTGCTGCCTTTTACCTGGACCAAGGTGCCGAAGTCGTGGTGATCAAGCTTGGCCCGGACGGCGCCTACTACCGCACCCAGCTGGACCAGGGATTTGTCGCCGGCGTGCCGGTGTCCAGAGTGGTGGACACGGTGGGCGCCGGTGATGGTTTTGCCGTCGGCCTGATCAGCGCGTTGCTCGAAGGCCGCGACGTCAGCGAGGCGGTACAGCGCGCCAACTGGATCGGCAGCCGCGCGGTGCAGAGCCGCGGGGATATGGAAGGCTTGCCGACACGCCAGGAACTACTGGCCGGATTTGAAACTGCCGATCGCGAGCCGGCCCGCTCCCACAAGTCCGGACGCTAGACCTGTGGGAGCGAGCCCGCTCGCGAAATAGCCACCGCAAACGCACCTGCTGAACAAAAACAACAAGCTCAGGAGTTACAACATGCAAACGCTCAACCTCGCCACCCGCCGCTGGTGGTACATCATGCCCATCGTGTTCATCACCTACAGCCTGGCCTACCTCGACCGCGCCAACTATGGCTTCGCCGCCGCGTCGGGCATGGCCGAGGACCTGATGATCACGCCGGGGCTTTCCTCTTTGCTCGGCGCACTGTTTTTCCTCGGCTATTTTTTCTTCCAGGTGCCGGGAGCGATCTACGCGCAAAAACACAGCGTCAAGAAGCTGATCTTCGTCAGCCTCATCCTCTGGGGTTCATTGGCGACCCTCACCGGGGTGGTGTCCAACGCGTACTGGCTGATCGTGATCCGCTTCATGCTCGGGGTGGTGGAAGCCGCCGTGATGCCGGCGATGCTGGTCTATCTGTGTCACTGGTTCACCCGGGCCGAACGCTCGCGCGCCAATACGTTCCTGATCCTTGGCAACCCGGTGACCATGTTGTGGATGTCAGTGGTCTCAGGCTATCTGGTCGAGCAGTTCGACTGGCGCTGGATGTTCATCATCGAAGGTCTGCCGGCGGTGCTCTGGGCCTTTGTCTGGTGGCGCCTGGCCGATGATCGCCCGGCCCAGGCCAAGTGGCTCAGCGACCAGGAAAAACATGATCTGGAAACGGTGCTGGCGGCCGAACAGGTCGGCATCAAGGCAGTGAAAAACTATGCCGAGGCCTTCCGTTCGCCCAAGGTGATCATCCTGGCCCTGCAGTTTTTCTGCTGGAGCATCGGCGTCTACGGGTTTGTGCTGTGGTTGCCGTCGATCCTCAAGGCCGGCCTGAAAATGAACATGGTCGAGGCCGGGTGGCTGTCATCGCTGCCTTATCTGGCGGCGGTGATCGCCATGCTGATCGTCTCCTGGGCGTCAGACAAAGTGCAGAAGCGCAAGCGTTTTGTCTGGCCGCCGCTGCTGATCGCCTCCATCGCCTTCTACGCCTCCTATTTGCTCGGGGCGGAACATTTCTGGTGGTCCTACGCTTTGCTGGTGCTTGCCGGCGCTTGCATGTATGCGCCCTACGGTCCGTTTTTCGCCATCGTTCCGGAAATCCTCCCGGCCAACGTTGCCGGCGGCGCCATGGCGCTGATCAACAGCATGGGCGCGCTGGGCTCGTTCGGCGGCTCGTACCTGGTGGGCTACCTCAACGGTTCCACCGGCTCCACCGGCATGTCCTTCCTGCTGATGAGCGGCGCGTTGCTGCTGGCGGTGGTGCTGACCCTCGCCCTCAAACCCGGCGCCAGTGACCGGGTCGTGTCCAAAACCGTGACGCCACAGCCGGCGCCCGTACGTTCCTGAATCGAGGCTTCCCATGAAAAAACACGTGGTGTTGTACAAAACGCTATCAGCGCAACTGATGGAGCGCCTGCAAGCGCAGGTCCAGGTCACCCTCATCGAACGCCTCGACGCTCAGGGCCTCGCACAACTGCGCGAGGCCCTGCCCCGTGCGCATGGTCTGCTGGGCGCGAGCCTCAGGCTCGATACGCCGCTGCTGGACCTGGCGCCGAACCTGGAGGCAATCGCCAGCGTTTCGGTCGGGGTCGACAACTACGACATCGATTACCTGAGCGAACGCCGGATCCTGCTCACCAACACGCCGGATGTATTGACCGAAACCACCGCCGATACCGGTTTCGCCTTGATCCTGGCGACGGCCCGACGCGTCGTCGAACTGGCCAATCTGGTTCGGGCCGGCCAATGGCAGCAAAGCATCGGCCCACGGCATTTCGGTAGTGATGTCCATGGCAAGACCCTGGGCATCGTCGGCATGGGCCGCATTGGCGAAGCCCTGGCCCAGCGCGGCCACTTCGGCTTTGGCATGCCGGTGCTCTATCACAGTCACTCGCCCAAGCCTGCGGTGGAACAGCGTTTCAACGCGCGCTACTGCGACCTCGATACACTGCTGCACGAAGCCGATTTCGTCTGCCTGACCTTGCCCCTGACGGCTGAGACCCAGGGACTCATCGACGCGCAGGCATTTGCACGGATGCGACCCGAAAGCATCTTCATCAATATCTCCCGGGGCAAGGTCGTCGACGAAGCGGCGATGATCGAAGCCCTGCGCAGCGGGCAGATCCGTGGCGCCGGGCTGGATGTGTTCGAACATGAACCCCTGAACCCGGACTCGCCCCTGTTGCAGATGGACAACGTGGTAGCGACGCCGCACATGGGCTCGGCGACCCATGAGACACGCGAGGCCATGGCGCGCTGCGCCGTGGACAACCTGCTGGCGGCGCTGGCGGGTGAGCGGCCGGTGAATCTGGTGAATCCGGGGGTTTGGACAGGCTGAGCGGTTTTCTCCACGTGGCGAGGCGCTCGTTTCCTCGCCACCGTTCTACCAATGCCGAAAATGATGACTGACTGGCGTTCCTCAGGCCCAGATCACGCTAATACTCTCGCCCCCTCTCCTTTCGAGAATGAGTAAACATCTCAACCCATTGAATTGGACGAGCAAAAAGAACAGTTTCAACAGCAAACCCGATTTCTTACAGGCGTGTCCTACTGTTCACCAAGACCAACCCTACGCAAGCATCGGAAGTTGCACCCTAGCCCATCCAAAAGCCTACTGTTATTAATTATGCACTTGCACATAACCGTGCAAGTCAGGTGATCGCGACGCGACACTGAGTCATTAACAGAGGAGTAAAACGATATGGGCAGTAAACGCTCTGAAATAAATACCTTTGACGGCCTGCCGCAAGCCATGGGCTTTTCCAAAGGACTTCTGGTAACTGAAGCAAACTTTTTCGCCTCTCTGACCAACTGAAGTCAATGATCGATCAAGTGCCCTAAACAGCGCCGAAAGGTTTATACCTTTCGGCGCTCAGCAAACCAGAGGTTGCCATGTCTGAACGAGAACTAACAGCTCCCGAAGCCTTATTCAACATCATGTCCACCCTTCACGCGCTAGATTTCCGAGCCGAGGCACGATATACAACTCCGTCAAGACTGGTAGCAACGGCGGAAATTTTTGATGGCAACAACAATTTCATTCAGTCAGGCGCGGGTAAAGGGCCGGATTCATTAATAGGTGCGCTGGCTGAAAGCATTGAACACTTCAGCACCTTTCAAACCCATGAGTCGACATCGCACCCGACCGACGATATTGTCACTCAGGAGGCAACTTCACACGACGGGTTCTTTATCGGACTTCCCCGCAGCGAGGAGCCGATAGATTGTTTCACCCTCACCTCACTGGACAAAAAAGAAAAGCTGATCGTGCCAAGTGCTCTTCTATGCCCCGCGGTGGCCCAAAACATCTCCGATCACGCTAGCCCCACCCTACAATTCCTGTCTCGTTACTCATCCAATTCAGGCATTGCTTTCGGTTGTACCGAAAACGAAGCGCTACTGCATGGTATCCAGGAAGTAATCGAACGACATGTGTTATCCCTTTTCTTCATGGCCGTATGCGAAATCGGCCCCAATATGCAACTGTACAACCCGTCGAAGAGTTTGCTGGCCACGGCGCTGTCAAACAACTCATCCGCCGTGGAGTCCGCCAATGCGCTCCAGATTATTATTGTGAGGGACGTATTATCCGTTTACTTTGCTGTTGCATTTCCAAAAGCGGGCCCAGGAGACCAGCACCTGTCGCCTATTGGCTCAGGTTGCTCGCTGGACATCTGCATCGCCATTCAGAGAGCGGTGACAGAACAATTCCAATCCAGGGATTTGTACGACGTTTTTGAAGAATCAACGGACAGAAAAACTTTCAACCTGTTATCACGCTCAGACAAGCTCAAAAACCTGATTGACTTGGCTCCGGTTAAAACCTTAAAGCTTCCTGAGCTTGACTGCCCGCCACATGACCACACCGAGTCCGTCTCCACACAGTTGGAAATCTTACATAATGCCCTGTCAGGTTCCGGCAAGAGAATATTCTACAGAACCGTAGCGCGCTACCCTAACAACAGCACCGTCGCTCAAGCCTATATCCCAGGATTAGAGCGCTTCAATATCATTCTAAATGGACGCCTTGTCGTGCCCCAGCACATATTGCGCAATTGCTGATCGCCGATTCCAAAAACACTCCCAGACGGTCGTATGCATCCCATGCACATTTTTATTAGAACTGCCTGCAAAAAACATACGACACTTCTGTTAACCACCATCGCAACAATAATAGCTCTCAAGCTAATTGCTCTCGCTCCGCCCTTGCTTCTAGGGACCATCGTCGACACCCTATATGGTAGAAGCGATACAACGGCCAACACATTGCTCATGCTTACGGCGGGCCTTGTCGCCGCCGGATGCGCTCAAGCAATTATCAGCCCCCTGCAAATCCATTTCCTGGCCAAGCTGGTTCAGCAGGTTGTCATGGCTGCGTCTATCGAGTGGCTGACAAACCTGATGCGCAAGGAATTCGCTCGATTCAACTCATGGCGAATAGGCCAATTCATAAAATCAGTCGAGCGCGGAATTACCGCTCACGAGCAGCTACTGACGTTTTTTGTCACCGTGGGGCTACCGTTGTGTCTGGAATTTCTTATCGTAGGCGGTGCGTTTTTTTACATGGGTGGCAGTGAGGTTTTTGCGGGCATGACCGGCTTGGGAATCCTATATCTGGCTGCCACTCACAAAATTATCAGATGGCGTAGAAAACACATTGATGCTGTCAACGAGCAGGAAGATGAATTGAGCGCTCATTTGTACAACACGCTCAATGCTGGCAAAGCAATAAAGCTGGAAAATGCCGAGTCTACCGCGACACAACCGTTAAACGAGGCCTTTAAAGGCTATGCCGATGCAGCAGTGGCCGCTGCAACCTCAGGCGGTTTTTTGAGTGCAGCCAAGATTCTGTTCGTCAGCCTCTCCACCGGCGTTTTGCTAGGATGGGGGGTTATTGACCAACTGTCGAATCAGCCAAGTATCAGCGTCGGGCAACTGGTCGCCATTTTTTCAATTGCCGGAAGCTACTTACTGAATATCGCAGCGTTGACGGAGGGCTATCGAGTAACGGATCAGTTTCTTGCCGATCAGCGCCGACTTCGAAGCCTGCTTTCGCTCCCGAACTTTGACCATTGCGATCGGAAATCGGAGGTTTCTTTTCGGGAATCATCCACACTGATTCTGCAGCCATGCGTCGTTACCGAAAACGACGACGTGCGTTTGTCGATTACGCAAGCGCTGACTTTCATGCAGAATCAATCAGTGGCAATCATCGGTCAGAGCGGTGCGGGCAAGTCTACTTTATTGGAGGTTCTCGCCGGTCTCGACCGGGAAACGCGAAATCAGCTCAGTATCGACGGCACCCCGATTTCCCTATTGAACCCTCGCGTTCATTTGAATGCGTTGAGGTACTGCCCTCAACAACCGCGTTTTTTGGAAGGTCCCTTTGAACGCTCCGTTCTATTCGGTGCTAAATCGTCGCCTCGCCTCGACCGGGCAATACGGCGGCTGCAGCTACAAACAATCGTTTCTGACCGGACCATTGGTGAGCACGCATCGAATATTTCCGGAGGTGAAGCCAAGCGTTTGTCGCTGCTGCGTCTTATCAACAAGCCTGGACGATTCAACTTGTTCGATGAGCCTAGTGCATCAATCGAGCCTGGGCTGACCAATGCCTTATGGGACCTGCTGTTTGATATTTTCGCAAAGCGCGGGCTGATCTGTGTTACCCATGATTTTGGTCATCTGTTGCGCTTTGATCGGGTGATTGTCCTGCACAACGGTGCAATCGTTGACGACGGACACTGGCAGGAGCTGGTCAACAGGCCAGCAATCAAATTGTTGCTTGATGACATCAGGACCGGACCCTAGCCGAAATACGGGAAATAGACCTGAACTCCAGCTTTCTCTAGAAGCTCGGCTCCCTCGTATTAGCGGTGGATCAGGCGACATGGAGGCTGAATGGTCGGCCGTCTTCGCGAGCAAGCTCGCTCCCACAGTGGGATCGGAACATAGCCGAGAGACAGGTCGGCCCTAAGGCCGCCTCGCGGTGGACGTTGATTTCGGCGCCCCGTTAACCACGCTGGCCGAACGCAGGCGTTGCGCAGTGGGCATCCCGGCATGGATGCCGGGATAGCCGCGCTGGGCCAGGGACGGCCCTTCGCGGCGGCCCACGGAGCAATGCCGGAGTGAGGGCACACCGAGCCTGAGCGAGGTGCCGAGTGGTGGGGCAAAAGCGTTTTGCTTACTTTTGCGCTTCATAAAAGTGAGCCGCTGTAAAAGCGGAACCATAAGCAGCCATTACCGCAGCAACGGATATGTACCCAGTCAACAAACCCCAGGCCAGCTGTCAGACCGCCATCGCGAGCAGGCTCGCTCCCACAGTGGGATCGGAGTATGCCGTGACAAACAGGCCGGCTGAATAAACCATCCAGGGTAGTTGTTTCCACACCACACCGAAGCCGATCACAAATCCGCACGCTCCATCAAAATCCCGTTAGTCGCCACCCCCCGCCATGCATTAAAGTATCGCCCCCAGCCCCGGCGTTATCCGAACGCCTGGGCCACCCTTTCCAGGAACAGTCACCGATGGAACATCGTGAAGCGCTGCTGGCGCTGCGAACCTTTCTTTCAACGCAGATTCTCGGCCAGGAAAAACTCATCGAGCGCCTGCTAATCGCCCTGCTCGCCGACGGCCACATGCTGGTGGAAGGCGCGCCCGGGCTGGCCAAGACCAAGGCGATCAAAGAGCTGGCCGAGGGCATCGAGGCGCAGTTCCATCGCATCCAGTTCACCCCCGATCTGCTGCCCGCCGACATCACCGGCACCGAGATCTATCGCCCGGAAACCGGCAGCTTCGTGTTCCAGCAAGGGCCGATCTTCCACAACCTGGTGCTGGCGGACGAAATCAACCGTGCCCCGGCCAAGGTCCAGTCGGCCTTGCTCGAAGCGATGGCCGAACGGCAGGTCAGCGTCGGGCGCAGTACTTATGAGCTGTCGCCACTGTTCCTGGTGATGGCCACGCAGAACCCGATCGAGCAGGAAGGCACCTACCCGCTGCCCGAGGCCCAGCTCGACCGGTTCCTGATGCACGTCAAGATCGGTTTCCCCGATGCCGCCGTGGAACGCCGCATTCTCCAGCAGGCCCGGGGTGAGGCGTTGAATGGCGAGACCAAGCCCGAACGTCGCGTGAGCCAGCAGGCGATCTTTTCCGCGCGCAAGGAGATCCTCGGCTTGTACATGGCCGACGCCGTGGAGGAATACCTGGTGCAACTGATCATGGCCACCCGCAACCCCGCCAAGTTCGACCCGGAGATGGCCGAGTGGATCGCCTACGGCGCCAGCCCGCGGGGCTCGATTGCCCTGGACCGCTGCGCCCGAGCCCACGCCTGGCTGGCCGGACGCGACTTTGTCAGCCCGGAAGACATCCAGGCCGTGCTGTTCGACGTGCTGCGCCATCGCATCATCCTGTCGTTCGAAGCCGAAGCCGCCGGCATCGACCAGGATCGGGTCGTGCAGCGGATTCTCGACGTCGTCGCTGTCGCTTGAGCATGCGTCATGAATAATCCCCTGGCGCCCGCACCGGGCATCCGCGTCAGCCTTTCGGAGCTGATCGAGATGCGCCATCGCGTGCGCGAGGTGCAATTGTTCTCGACACCGGGCCAACGCAGCCCGCTGATCGGCCTGCATCACTCCAAGCTGCGTGGGCGCGGGGTGGACTTCGATCAGGTGCGGGTCTACCAGGCCGGCGACGACGTGCGGACCATCGACTGGCGCGTCACCGCTCGAACCCAGGAGCCCCACACCAAACTGTTCCATGAAGAACGCGAACGGCCGATCTTCATCATGATCGAGCAAAGCCACCGCCTGTTCTTCGGTTCCGGGCAGGTCTTCAAGTCGGTGCTCGCCGCCCAGGCCGCCAGCCTTATCGGCTGGGCCGCGCTGGGGCACAATGACCGGGTCGGCGGCCTGGTGTTCGGCAATAACAGCCACTACGAGGTCAAGCCGCGGCGCAGCAAACAAAGCCTGCTGCAACTGCTCAACCGCCTGGTGCGCGTCAATCAGTCGTTACACACCGAAGGCGAGTCGGACCGCGACTCCTTCGGTGTCGCCTTGCGCCGCGCCCGGGAAGTCCTGCGGCCCGGCAGCCTGGCGATCGTGATCTGTGACGAGCGCGCCCTCTCCGACGGTGCCGAGCAGCAGCTGAGCCTGCTGTCGCGTCATTGCGACCTGTTGCTGCTGCCGCTGTCCGACCCGCTGGACCACGCCCTGCCCGCCGCCGGCCTGCTGCGGTTTGCCCAGCGCGGTGAGCAACTGGAGCTCGACACGCTGAACCTGGAACTGCGCCAGACCTACCGCGCCCAGGCGGAGGCGCGCCTGGAGCGCTGGGAAATGCTGGCGCAGAAACTGCGGATCCTGATGCTGCCCTTGAGCACTCAAGGCGACATGGTCGAACAACTGCGCGAGTACCTGAACCCCAAGCGCCCAGGGAAAACCCGATGAGCAGCCTTGATCAGCTGCAACCGCTGATGGCGCCGCCGGCCATCGGCTTCTGGCCGCCCGCGCCGGGCTGGTGGTTGCTGCTGGTATTACTGCCATTGCTGGGCCTGGGCCTGTGGCACTTGCGCCGGTTCATTCCCGCCAAGCGCACCCAGGACCGCGCCGAGCAACCTCTGGATCCGGTGCGCCTGGCCGCGCTGGCCGAGCTGGCGCGGTTGCCCAAGCCCTACGACGGCGCGCCGGCCGGGGCCTGGCTGCAGCAACTCAACGGGCTGCTCAAGCGCCTGTGCCGCAACCATTATCCCTACAGCCAGAGCCATACTCTCAACGGGCGCAAATGGCTGGCCTTCCTCGACAACCGCTGCCCGGCCGCCGGCCTGACCCGCTGGATGATCCTTGTAGAAGGAGCGTACAAGCCCGAATGCAAGCTTGACGACAAAGCCATCGCCGGCCTGACGCAAGCGGTCGAGACGTGGATTCGCAAACATGT
Organism: Pseudomonas sp. AGC41; assembly: GCF_057334555.1. Classification (NCBI taxonomy): domain Bacteria; kingdom Pseudomonadati; phylum Pseudomonadota; class Gammaproteobacteria; order Pseudomonadales; family Pseudomonadaceae; genus Pseudomonas; species Pseudomonas sp. AGC41. The sequence continues at coordinate 36,311 of NZ_JBHFJB010000148.1, read as the reverse complement.
TTGAGTTCGCCTGGCCGTGGATTTTCGCCCTGCTGCCGCTGCCCTGGCTGATGCGCAGGGTGCTGCCCGCAGCAGACAGTGGCGAACCTGCGCTCAAGGTGAGTTTTCTCGAAGACCTCGAAGGGCTGGTCGGGCGCCGGGCTCGAGCCAATCTGCCGACATGGCGCCAGCAGGCGCCGTTCATCCTGCTTTGGCTGTTGCTGCTGATCGCCGCCGCTCGTCCGCAGTGGCTGGGCGAGCCGTTGCCGATTGCCGCCAGCGGTCGCGACCTGCTGGTGGCGGTGGATGTCTCCGGGTCCATGGATTTTCCTGACATGCAGTGGAAAGACGAGGACATCAGTCGCCTGGCGCTGGTCCAGCACATGCTCGGGGACTTTCTCGAAGGCCGGGAAGGTGACCGGGTCGGCCTGATTCTGTTTGGCAGCCAGGCCTACCTGCAGGCGCCGCTGACCTTCGACCGCCGCACCGTACGCCACTGGCTCGACGAGGCGCGCATCGGCATCGCCGGCAAGAACACGGCGATCGGCGATGCGATTGGCCTGGCCCTCAAACGCCTGCGGCAACGCCCGGCCAACAGCCGCGTGCTCATTCTGATTACCGATGGCGCCAATAACGGCGGCGAAATCGACCCGCTGACGGCCGCCCAACTGGCCGCCGATGAAAGCGTGAAAATCTACCCGATCGGCGTGGGTGCCGATCCGGAGCAAAGTGGCACGGCTGGCTTTCTCGGTGTCAACCCAAGCCTGGATCTCGATGAAGCGACACTCAAAGAAATCGCCCAGGTCACCGGCGGCCGGTATTTCCGCGCCCAGGATGGCGAGCAGTTGCTGGCAATCAAAACCACCCTCGACCAACTCGAACCAGTGACCCAGCAGCCGACCCAGGCCCGCCCCGCCCAGGCGCTCTATCACTGGCCGCTGACCGTTGCCTTGCTGTTGAGCATGTTGCTGGTGGTTCGTGAGCGCTGGCCGGACAACCCCTTGCAACGCCTGTTCACCCAGCCGTTGTTCCAACCGTCGCAGCCCTCTGAATGGCGCCAGCGGCTCAAGCGCCTGCGCCTGCGGAGGCGCCGATGATCGCGCTCTGGCCGCATTGGCTGCGTCCCGCTTTTATCTTGCTGCTGCCGCTGTTGGGCTGGCTGCTCTGGCAACTGTGGCACCGACAGAAACGCGTGGGCCGCTGGCAGATGATCCTGCCCCCGGCGTTCCATGCCGTGCTGCTCACCGGTGGCAGTGGTCGCGAAAGCAAACTGCCATGGATCGCCCTCGGGCTGGGCTGGCTGCTGGTGGTGCTGGCCTTGCTCGGCCCGAGCTGGACGCGGATCGAACAGACCAGCCAGAAACCCGCCGATCCGCTGGTGGTGATTCTCGAACTGACGCCGGAGATGCTCGCCACCGACGTCCCGCCTACGCGCCTGGAACAGGCCCGGCGCAAAGTGCTCGACGTACTGCAGAACCGCAGCGACGCGCAGACCGCGATCATCGTCTATGCCGGCAGCGCCCATACGCTGGTGCCGCTGTCCGACGACCTGGCCACCAGCGCCAACCTGCTCGAAGCCCTGGCGCCGTCGATCATGCCGCAAGGCGGTCACCGTGCCGACCTGGCCGTCAACAAGGCCATGGCGTTGCTGGACCAGGCCGGGCTCGGCCACGGCCGGATCCTGTTGATCGGTTCATCCCTGAACGAGCAGGAACGCCTGGGCATAAGCCAGAGGCTCGACGGTTCCGCCACACGTTTGCTGATGCTCGGCATCGGTACGCGGGAAGGTGCGCCCGTGGCCCAGGAAGACGGCAGTTACCTGAAGGATGCCCAAGGCGCGATCCTGGTGCCGCGCCTGGACAGCCCAAGCCTCAAGTCATTTCTCGATGAGCTGGACGGCCGTTACCGTCCCGCGCACCTGGACGACAGCGACCTGCGCAGCCTGGGCCTGCTGGACGGTCCGCGCCGCCTGCGCAGCGATGGCCAGAAATTGCGCCTGGACAGCTGGGCCGACCAGGGTTATTGGTTGCTGTTGCCGCTCTTGCTGCTAGCCGCCTGCGCCGGGCGTCGGGGCTGGCTGTTCTGCCTGCCGCTGCTGTTTGCGCTGCCGCAGACCGGCCATGCCTTCGAATTCGAGGATCTGTGGCTGCGCCCCGATCAACAGGGCCAGCACCTGCTCAAGCAGAAACGCCCGGCCGAGGCTGCGACTCGCTTCGAGGACAGCCAATGGCAGGGTGTCGCCCTCTACGAGGCCGGCCAGTACAGCGAGGCCGCCCGGCGTTTCGCCGAAGGCAACGATGCCCGCGCGCATTACAATCGCGGCAATGCCCTGGCCCGCAGCGGCGAACTGGAGGCCGCGATCGATGCCTATGAGCAAGCGCTGGAGTTGCAGCCGGACCTGCGCCCGGCGCAGATCAACAAGGCCTTGGTGGAAAGCCTGCTGAAAGAGCAGGCTGCACCACCGGACACCGCCAAGCCCGACGAAAACCAGGACCCCGCGCCCACCGAGCAGTCGCCCGATACCGATACACCGAACCAGTCGTCCGAGCCGGGCCAGCCTTCTGCCGAGGCGCCAGCGACGCCGGAGCAATCTCCGGCGT
>NZ_JBHFJB010000148.1:23526-33712 GCF_057334555.1 Pseudomonas sp. AGC41 | reverse complement strand
ATCTCCGGCGTCCCCCCCCCCACCGCCCCGCGCCGAGGACGTGCCCGGCAGCGAACTGCCCGACGAGCAGACCACCACCCCGCCGCTGCGCCCGGCCGCGGGCCAGCGCAATGCCGAAGAACAGCGCCAGGCCCTGGAACAATGGCTGCGCCAGATTCCGGACAATCCGGGCGAACTGCTCAGGCGAAAATTCTGGTATGAACAGCAAAGCCACCAGGCTCAGGAAAAACACCAATGACCCGCTTCACCGCCTATCTCCTCGTCTTGCTGCTCTGGGCTGCCGGGTCCCAGGCCGCGCAGCTGACTGCCAGCGTGGACCGCAGTCGCCTGAACTCCGGGGAGACCGTCGAGCTGACGCTGGAATCCAACGATGCCACGCTGTTCGGCAAACCTGACCTGAGCCCGCTCCAGGCACTGTTTGACGTGCGCGGCACCCGCCAGGTCAACCAGTTGACCACCCTTGACGGCGAGAATCGCGCTACCACGCGCTGGATCGTCACGCTGCTGCCGCGTCAGAGCGGCACGGTGGTGATCCCGCCACTGCAACTGGGCGAAGTCAGCAGCCAGCCGATTACTTTGCAGGTGATCGAAAGCGAAACCCGCAACGCCTCTGGCACCCTCGCGCCGGTGTTCATCGAAGCCAGCCTCGACCAGCGGGATGTGTACGTGCAGGCCCAGGCCATCCTGACGTTGCGCATCTACCATTCGGTGTCGCTGTATGACGACAGCAGCCTCACACCGCTGCACATTCCCGATGCGCGCACCGAGCAACTGGGTGAATCGCGCACCTATGAAAAAGTCATCAACGATGTGCGCCACGGCGTCATCGAACTGCGTTACGGCATCTACCCGCAGCGCAGCGGCGAACTGGCCATCCCGGCCCAGACCTTCAGCGCCACGCTGGTCGAACCAACGGCCCAAGGCAACGCAGCGCCGGGCGCCAAACCCGGCCAGTTGATGCGCGTCAGCTCCACGCAACTGCAACTGAGCGTCAAGCCCAAGCCCGCCAGCTATCCGGCCGACCTCCCCTGGCTGCCGGCGCGCAGCTTGTCCTTGAGCGAAAGCTGGAGCCCGGAACCGACTCACAGCCAGGTCGGCGATTCGCTGACCCGCAGCCTGACCCTGGAGGCGGAAGGCTTGACCAGCGCCCAGCTGCCGCCGCTTCCGCCTACCGAGATCAACGGCCTGCGGCGCTACCCCGACCAGCCGGTGCTGAGCAGCCGCAGCAGCGAGCGCGGCCTGGTCGGCAGCCGTGAAGACCGCGAAGCCCTGGTGCCCAACCGTAGCGGCACCATCGAGCTGCCGCCGGTGGAAGTGGTCTGGTGGAATACCCTGGAAGATCATCTGGACCGCACCAGCCTGCCGGCCCGGACCCTGCAAGTGGCGAACAACCCAAGCCTGATGGTCGACACACCGGCAGGCACCACCCAGATCGTCACCACTATCGACAGCGAAACCCTCTGGTACTGGCAACTCAGCACGTTGATCCTGGCCTGCACGACGTTGCTCGGCTTCGGCCTGTGGTGGCGCGCGCGCTGGCAACCGGCGATCCTGCGCTCGGCCCAGGCCGGGCCGAGCCCACGCACCTTGCTGGACGACCTCAAGCGTGCCTGCCTGGCCAACGACTCGCACGCCACCCGCCAGGCGCTGGATGCCTGGGCCCGGCAGCAGCCGGAAACCCTGGCCGACATGGCGGCGCGTTTCGTGCCGCTGTCCGACGCCCTCGACGGCTTGAACGGCGCCCTCTACAGCGAAACCGGCCAGTATTGGCAAGGTGAAGACCTGTGGCGGGCGATCCGGACCATTCCGCCTCTGGAAGGAACGCCAGACGCTGCCAGTGATTCGAGCCTGCCGCCGCTCTACCCCAAATAACCCGGTTTCGTTGCGCACGGCTTTTGTGGCCTCGCCACAAGAGCAGCGCTGGTCAATCCGACAAAGTTGGGCAGCCCCTGCTCCGCGTTTCCCAGTAAACTCTGCATTTTTGCGCCGCCTCTCCTCCCGCGGCCACCGTCTGTTTTCTGGAGTCTGCCTTGCGTCTGTTTCACACCTCCGACTGGCACCTGGGGCAAAACCTCCACGGCCAGGATCGCGACTTCGAACACGCCTGTTTCCTCGACTGGCTGCTGCGTCAGCTAGGCAGCGAAAAGCCCGATGTGCTGCTGATCGCCGGCGATATCTTCGATACCGTCAACCCGCCGGTCAAAGCCCAGGAGCGGCTGTACGACTTCATCGTCAGCGCCCACGAACAGAACGCCAACCTGACCATCGTCATGATTGCCGGCAACCACGACTCCGGCTCGCGTATCGAACTGCCGGCACCGTTGATGCGGCGCTTGCGCACCCACGCCCTGGGCCGGGTGTTGTGGCTGGATGATGGGCAACTGGACGTCGAGCGTCTGTTGCTGCCATTACCCGATGCCAAGGGCAAGGTCCGCGCCTGGTGCCTGGCACTACCATTCTTGCGGCCGGCGGAAGTCACCGGCGCGCAGCTGGGGGATGACTACCTGCGCGGCATCGGCCAGGTTCATGAATGGCTGATCGCCGCTGCCAACGACAAGCGCAAGAAAGGCCAGGCGCTGATCGCCGTCAGCCATGCGCACATGGCCGGCGGCTCGGTATCGGAGGACTCCGAGCGCAGCCTGATCATCGGCAATGCCGAAGCGCTGCCCGCCAGCCTCTTCGGCCCGAGCATCAGCTACGTCGCCCTCGGCCACCTGCACAAGCCGCAGAAGGTCAATGGCGAAGAACGCATCCGCTACAGCGGCTCGCCGATCCCGCTGTCGTTCTCCGAGATCGGCTACCAGCACCAGATCCTCGACGTCACCCTGGACGGCGAAACCCTGGTGAACGTCGAACCTCGGCTGATTCCCCGCGCCGTCAACCTGCAGCGCCTGGGCCCGGCACCGCTGGCCGACATCCTCCTGCAATTGAAGGACCTACCGGACATCGACCTGCTGGCGGACGTGCAGCGCCAGCCCTGGCTGGAAGTTCGAGTACGCCTCGACGAGCCACAGCCCGACCTGCGCCAGCAAGTGGAGACGGCATTGCAAGGCAAAGCCGTGCGCCTGGTGCGCATCGCCGCCGAGTATGCCGGCATTGGCGGCTCCAGCAGCGTCGAGGACGGCGCCGCGCTGGTCGAGCTGGACCAGCTCAGTCCGCAGGAACTGTTCAGCCGTGCCTGGCAGGACACCTACGGCAACGAAGTGGACGAACAGACCCTCAAGGATTTCACCGTGCTGTTGCAAGACGTGCAGATGGAGAGCGAGCAGCCATGAAGATCCTCGCGATCCGCCTGAAGAACCTCGCCTCCCTCGCTGGGCCATTTGAGATCGACTTCACCGCCGAGCCGTTGGCCAGCGCCGGCCTGTTCGCCATCACCGGCCCAACCGGCGCCGGCAAGAGCACGCTGCTGGATGCCTTGTGCCTGGCGCTGTTCGGTGCGGTGCCGCGCCTGAACAACACCGGTCGTGACGCCAAGGTACCGGATGCCGACGGCGAGATCGCCACGGGCGATCCGCGCACGCTGCTGCGCCGTGGCACCGGCGACGGTTATGCCGAAGTGGATTTTCGCGGTATCGACGGGCGCCGCTACCGCGCTCGCTGGGAGGCCAATCGCGCCCGGGAAAAAGCCGGCGGCAAGCTGCAGGCCAGCCGCCAGAGCCTGCGCGACCTGGACAATGACCAACTGTTGGCCAGCCAGAAAGGCGAATACAAGACCCAGCTCGAAGCCGCCCTGGGTCTGAATTTCGAGCAGTTCACCCGCGCCGTGCTGCTGGCCCAGAGCGAGTTCAGCGCCTTTCTCAAGGCCGACGACAACGACCGCAGCGAGTTGCTGGAAAAGCTCACCGACACGGCCCTGTATACGCGTCTGGGCCGCCGCGCCTTCGACAAGGCCAAGCAGGCCAGGGAAACCCACAAGCAGTTGCAGGACCAGGCCACCGGCGTCACGCCGCTGGCCACCGAAGCCCGCGCCGAACTGGACCAGCGCTTCAACGACGCCCAGCAACTGCTCAAGACCCAGCAGGCACAGCTCAAGCAATTGGAACAGCAGCACACCTGGCTCAGGGACCTGCGCCAGTTGCAGGACGAACAGGCCAGTGCCGCTGAACAACTGCAACAGGCCCAGGTCGATTGGGCTGCGCTGGCCGACGAACGCCTGAAACTGACACGCCTGGAACAACTGGCGCCCCAACGGCACCCGTTCATCCGCCAGGCAGAATTGGACCGTCAGCTGGAGCCGCTGGCGGTCAGGATCCAGCAACTGACCCAGCAGCAAGTCGAATTGCATGAACAACAGGCCGAACTGGAAAAAGGCCTGGGCGTGGCGCAATTGGCCTTGGCCGCGGCTCGCCAGCAGAGCGCGGACAACGCACCGCTGCTACGCCAGGCTTTCGATGAACAAAGCAGCCTCGCCCGCCTGGCCAGGGAAACCGGCCAAGGCGCCGAACAGTTGCAACAGGTCCAACAGGCTTGCACCGACGGCCAGCGCAGCATCGACACCCTGCTCGAACAGCAACGACAGGTGGGTGAGCGCCTGCAACGGATCGCCGGCGAACTGGAACAAAGTACCGATCTCGCACCGCTGGGCGATGCCTGGTCCGCCTACCGCGATCGCCTGCAACAACTGATGTTGATCGGCAATCGGCTGAACAAGGGCCAGGACGAACTCGCGCTGCTGGAACAAAGCGCCACTCGCGCCGCCGAGGATCTGGCAAGCCGCCGGCAAAACCTTGAAGTGCTCTACAAGGAAGCCGGCGCCGAACCGCAAGCGGTGGCGGAACAGATCCAGCTGCTCGGCAACCTGCTGCAAGACAATCGCAAGCAACTGCGCGCATTCGAAGAACTGACCCGGCTTTGGGCCGGCCAGAAAGACTTGGATAAACGCAGCGCGGAGCTGGAGCAACGCCAGCAGCAAGCCTTGCAGGAGCGCGACCGGCTGGTGCGCGAAGGCGGCGAAGCCAAGGCCGAGCTGACCATTGCCGAACAGACCCTGACTGTCACCCGTGAACTGCTGGAACGCCAGCGCCTGGCCCGCAGTGAAAGCGTCGAGCAACTGCGCGAACAGTTGCAGGACAACCAGCCGTGCCCGGTGTGCGGCAGCGTCGAGCATCCATACCATCAGCCCGAAGCGCTGCTGCAAAGTCTCGGCCGATTCGATGAAAGTGAAGAGGCCAACGCGCGCAAAGCCGTCGACCTGCTCAACGAAAAAGTCATCGACCTGCGCGCGCAATACAGTGGGGTGATCGCCCAGCTCAAGGAATTCAAACAGCAACAGGAACAACTCGCCGCCCAGCAACAAAGCCTCGCGCCAAGCCTCGAAGCCCATCCGTTGTCGGAGCAGTTGCTGGCTCAGGCTCCAGACCAGCGCGACGCCTGGCTGGCCCAGCAAAACAGCCAGTTGAACCTGCGCATCAGCCAGGACGAACAACGCCAGGCCGCCCTGCTCACCCTGCAACAGGACGCCGCGCGCCTGGCGCAGCAACTGCGCGAAGCGGAAACCGCCAGCCAGCAGGCGTCACTGCGCCTGGGCAACCAGCAACAGGAAATGGCCCGCGACCGCCAGCGCCTGGACGAAGAGCTCGGGCATTTCAGTGCGCTGCTGCCGGCCGATACCTTGCAGGCCCTGCGCAGTGATCCCGCCGCGACGTTCATGCGACTCGACCAGCGGATCACCCAGCGCCTGGCGCAACTGGAACAGCAACGCGAAGAACTTGGCGAACAACTGCAACGCCAGCAAGCCCTGGAGAAAGAGCAGGACCGCCAGCAGACTCGCGTGCAGCAACTCGAAGCGGCGCAGCAGCAATTCAATGCACTGAATGAACAACAGCTGGCCTGCCAACAAAAGCTCAGCCAACTGCTGGGCGAACATTCCAGTGCCGAACAATGGCAGCAACAACTCGACCAGGCCCTGGAACAGGCCCGCCATGCCGAGGCCGCGGCCGGTCAGCAGTTACAGGAGTTGCGCAATACCCTCGTGCAACTGGCTGCCGAGCTCCAGGCCCGGCATGAGCAGGCCCAGTCGCTTGAGGCCGAACAGCAGACGCTCGCCGCCGGCATCGCCCAATGGCGCGCGTCTCATCCGGAACTCGACGACGCCGCGCTCGTTGCCCTGCTCAACCTCGACGAGCAACAGGTCAGTCAATTGCGGCAACGCTTGCTCACCAGTGAAAAAGCCATCGAGCAGGCCCGTGTCCTGCTCACCGAACGCGAGCAGCGCCTGCACAACCACCAGGCCCAACACAACGGCAACCTGCCGCCTGAAGAATTGACCCAAGCCTTGGCGGTACTGCAGGAGCAGTTCGCCGCCAGCGAACAACGCTGCGCCGAGTTGCGTGCCGAACAGGCTGAAGACCAGCGTCGGCAGCACGCCAATCAGGCCCTGGCCCGACAGATCGAGCAGGCCTATGCCGAATACCAGCGCTGGGCGCGCCTCGACGCCTTGATTGGCTCGGCCACCGGCGACCGCTTCCGCAAACTGGCCCAGGCGTACAACCTCGACTTGCTGGTGCACCATGCCAACGCCCAGTTGCGCCAACTGGTTCGCCGTTACCGGCTCAAGCGCGGCGGCAGCATGCTTGGCCTGCTGGTGATGGACACGGAAATGGGCGATGAACTGCGCTCGGTGCATTCGTTGTCCGGCGGCGAGACCTTCCTGGTCTCCCTTGCCCTGGCGCTGGGCCTGGCTTCGATGGCGTCCAGCACGCTGAGAATCGAATCGTTGTTCATTGACGAAGGCTTCGGCAGCCTCGACCCCGAATCGCTGCAACTGGCGATGGACGCCCTCGACGGCTTGCAGGCCCAAGGCCGCAAGGTCGCGGTCATCTCCCATGTGCAGGAAATGCACGAGCGAATCCCAGTGCAGATCCAGGTCCGTCGCCAGGGCAATGGGCTTAGCACGCTGGAGGTGAAATGAGCCGCGTCACGCTGTACTCCTTCCGCCGCTGCCCCTACGCCATTCGCGCACGCATGGCGTTGCGTTACAGCGCGGTCGAACTGACGATCGTCGAAGTCAGCCTGAAGGCCAAGCCCGCCGAGATGCTCGCACTGTCGAGCAAAGGCACGGTGCCGGTGTTGCAAGTCGATGGCCAGGTGATCGATGAAAGCCTGGCGATCATCAACTGGGCCTTGGCCCAACACGATCCGCAGGACTGGCAGCTGCGGGACGATGCCAAGGCCCAGGCGTTGATGGCAGCGTTGATCGAGGAAAACGACCAGGTATTCAAGCTTCACCTGAACCGCTACAAATACCCGGAACGGCATCTCGAATACACACAGGAACACTACCGCAGCGAAGGCGAAGTTTTTCTGCGCAAACTGGAAGGACTGCTTGAAACCCGGCCGTTCCTGGCGGCGAAGCATCAAAGCCTGGCCGACGTGGCGGTGATGCCCTTCATACGCCAGTTCGCCCACGTCGATCGCGACTGGTTTGCCCAGGCGCCCTATCCGCGGCTGCAAGGTTGGTTGCAGAAACGCCTGGATTCCGAGCTGTTCGTAGCGATCATGACCAAGTAGAAAATGTTCTTGCGACCGCGCTTCTTGTGGCGAGGGAGCCTGCTCCCGCTCGGCTGCGCAGCAGACGCCTTGGGTGTAGACCGAATGGGCCTGCTGCGCAGGCCAGCGGGAGCAAGCTCCCTCGCCACAAAAGCGCGTAGATCATGCAGCCCCTTTGCCTGCGCCTCGTTCGGCGGCGACAGTGGAAACCGACGCATGCAGCGATGCATCAACGAAGCCTTGGTATTGGGCGCCAACGCTGACGACCAGCACCAATGCCACGTAAAGGCCGATGGCGATGTAAGCGCCGTGTCTGGCGGAAGAAAGGATTGCGCGGGCCATGGGGTTCTCCGTGGGCATGTTTCGATGCCCACAGAATCAATCAAATAAACCGTTATGAATAGCGACGAATATGCATAGTCACCATCAGGATTATTGATTTATTAAGCCCTGAGATCAGTCGTTGACCAAGCTCAACAATCGCTCGCGAGCCACTTCCAGCTCTCCGGGAATGGGCTGGGCCGCCGAGACAATTGGAGTGGAGTAAAGAAACAGCAGCATCACTGCCAGACGCATCGCCATGATGTCGATCCTTATTGGTAAGGAGTCAATTAACTAGCGTCAAATTTAAACACATGGCCATGTGATATCACAATGGGATTTTCAGCCCACGCACGAAGCCTGCGATCTTTTCTCTCCGCGGGCATCCAGCAGGAAATGAAAAGATCGCAGGCTTCAGGGATCAGCGTGGTTCAGTGTTGAGTCTTGTGGTCCAGCGCGGCGTAGAAGTTGGCGCTCTGTTGCAGGTATTTCTCGGTGTAGCTCTGGGTGCGGTTTTTCTTGTCGCTGATTTCGATGCTGGCACTGGCTGGCAATGCCACGGTGGCGGAGATAGCGGAAGCGGCAATAACGGAGAAGAGATTCAGATTCATGGCGGTAGTCCTCGGATTCAGTTGGCTGGTTTGCCCGGTGGGGCCTTGAAGCAAACTTACGCGCCGAGGCGTCTCGTCTTGAAATGCTTTGTAATACTAGCGACTATCAGTCTCGTTGATACAACGGCGAAGGCCCCGTGGATCGGGACCTTCGGGTTATTGACGAACCATGAACTTCAGATCACTTGGCGCATCCATTGCCAGCTTCTGCACGGTTTTACCCAGCAGGCCGGTGTTCGGATCACGCTCGATGACGACGATCTGGTTGCTCTTCTGGTTGGCCACCAGAACAAATTTTTCACTCGGGTCGAGGCTGAATTCCCGAGGGTGGTCGCCCTCGACAGAGCGCCGCTGAAGTTCTTTCAGCGTGCCAGCCGCCGGGTCGATGGCAAACACCACCAGTTCGTTGGTGGTGCCCCGATTGCTGACGTACAGGAACTTGCCATCCCTGGACGCATGCAGCGCCGCCGCCGCTTTACCCGGCTGGGGCTTGCCGGCGGCCAGGTCGACCAGTTGACGCTGGGTAAGGCGACCATCCTGGTAATCGAACACCGCAACCTGGGCGGTCATCTCCATGGTCAGCCAGGCGTGCCTGCCATCGCTGCTGAACAGCAGGTGACGCGGCCCGCTGCCTGGCGGCAACTGCACGAACGCCGGATCGGCAGGCGTCAGCGGCAGCTCGGGGTTGGCTTTCGGGTCGTAGCGGTAGACGAATACCTTGTCCGCTCCCAGGTCGTTGGCAAACACATACTGGCCGTCCGGCGAAGGCACGGCGGAATGCACATGCCCCGATTTCTGCCGCTCAGGGTTGACCCGACTCGGCTGATGGCTGCCCGATTGCACCACCGGCGCCAGCTTGCCGTCCGCCTCCACCGGCAGCACGACCAAGGTGCCGCCCGGGTTTTCCAGAACGGAATAATTACTCACCAGCAGATGCTGGCCGTCATGGCTCAGGCTGGAATGAGTGGGCTCGTTGCCCAGGGACTGCATCTGATTGATCAGGCTCAGTTCATGGGTCTTGGGGTCAACGGCGTAGCTGCTGACCTTGCCCACCGGATCTTTCTGGCCCGGGCCGTTTTCATTGACCACGAACAGCCGGCTCAGGTCCTTGGAAAGGGTCAACCAGGACGGGTTGTCCGTCTTGATCACTTGTAGTGGCTTGGCGTCGAGCTGGCCGGTCCGGCTGTCGAACTGCATGCGGTAGATGCCCTGGCTCTGGTCCGCCGTGTAGGAGCCCACCAGCAATTGATAGTGCTCGGTGGTTTCTGCCTGGACGCCCATGGCGCCCACGCTGCCGGCCATCAGCAATGGCCAGAAACTACGCATCTTCATGCTCGGAGTCCTCGTCGTCGTGGCCGCTGGTCGCCTCCACGCATTCCAGATGGTGATCGCCCGAATCACTGGTGATGACCCAATGTTTCGAGGCTGTGTTGAAGGTCGCGGCCTGCCTCTGTGCCGGCGTGAAGCGCCAATGCTCGAGAGTGCGGCCGTTCATGCATTCGACGTGCAGTTGGTCCTGCTCGTCGAGGGAAAAATCGAAAGCGTGCAGCCCGTCGATGATCAGCATGTCGCAGTGTTCGAGGGCTTGCAGCAGAGTGTCGGTCGGGGCAGTCATGGCGATCAGTCAGTCATTGGGAAAGGCGGCATGATAACCCAATGTCAGAGTGGGGCTTGGGCCATAAGGTTCGAAAGCGGTGCTCGCCGACCTATCGCTTTGGGGGGCAGGCCCGCTCCCACAGGGAATTTTTGGTGAATGTGAATCC
>NZ_JBHFJB010000148.1:20800-23505 GCF_057334555.1 Pseudomonas sp. AGC41 | reverse complement strand
CTATGGGAGCGAGCCTGCTCGCGAAGAGGCCGGCACATTCAACTTGAATATAACGACCTCACCGCAATCCTCAGAGCGCCTCGCGCCCCGGCACGCCATCCACCAATCGCAGGATCCCCAGCGGGTTGGCGTTCTTCAACGGCTCTGGCAACAGGTTGTCGGGGTAGTTCTGGAAGCACACCGGACGCAGGAACCGATCGATCGCCAGCGTGCCGACCGAAGTGCCACGCGCATCGGACGTCGCCGGGTAAGGCCCGCCATGGACCATCGAATCGCAGACTTCAACACCGGTTGGATAACCGTTGAGCAAGATGCGACCGACCTTCTGCTCCAGCAACGGCGTCAGTTCACCGAACCGTTCGAAGTCCGCCGGCTCGCCAATGATCGTCGCGGTGAGCTGGCCGTGCAGGCCATGCAGCGCAGCGCTCAATTGCGCCTGGTCCGCCACTTCGACAAACACCGTGGTCGGACCGAAGACTTCTTCCTGCAAAGCCTCGTCACCGTTGATCAACAGGCTGGCGTCAGCCTTGAATAACTGCGGTTGCGCCTGGTTGCCTTGCTGCTCGCGACCGGCCAGGTGTTCGATGCCTGGGTGGGCCAGCAATTTTTGCAGGCCTTTGCCGTAGCTTTGCAGCGTGCCGGCGTTGAGCATGGTTTGCGGCGCCTGGTCGGCGATCAGCGCAGCCACTTGTTGGGTGAAAGCAGTGAACTCCGGTGAGCGGAGACCGATCACCAGGCCCGGGTTGGTGCAGAACTGACCGCAGCCTTGCACCACCGAGGCGGTCAGGTCGCGAGCAACGCTGTCGGCGCGCGCTTGCAACGCCTGCGGGAGGACGATCACCGGATTGATGCTCGACATCTCGGCGAAGACCGGGATCGGTTGGGGCCGCGCGGCCGCCATGTCGCACAGGGCACGCCCGCCTTTCAGGGAACCGGTGAAGCCGACGGCCTGGATCGCCGGATGCTTGACCAGCCATTCACCGACGCCACCGCCGTAGATCATGTTGAACACACCGGCCGGCATCGAAGTTTTTTCAGCCGCGCGAATGATCGCATCGGCTACATGCTCGGCGGTGGCCATGTGGCCACTGTGGGCCTTGAATACCACCGGGCAACCAGCGGCAAGCGCGGCAGCGGTGTCACCGCCTGCAGTGGAGAATGCCAATGGAAAGTTGCTGGCGCCAAACACGGCCACCGGACCGAGGCCGATGCGGTACTGCCGCAGGTCCGGGCGCGGCAGCGGCGTACGCTCCGGCAAGGCCCGGTCGATGCGCGCGCCGTAGAAATCGCCACGACGCAAGACCTTGGCGAACAGGCGCATCTGCCCGCTGGTGCGGCCTCGCTCGCCCTGGATCCGTGCGGCCGGCAACGCGGTTTCGCGGCAGACCACGGCGACGAACTCATCACCCAAGGCGTCCAGCTCATCGGCGATGGCATCGAGAAATTCGGCCCGGCGCGCCGCGCTCAGGCTGCGGTAGGTTGGATAAGCCGCCGCGGCGGCCTTGGCGGCGGCGTCGACTTCTTCCGCCGTGGCCTGGACGAAATCATGCGGCAAGGCCTCGCCGGTGCTGGCGTCGAAACTTTGCAGGCGAGTCTGGCCGGCCGCGCTGCGGGCGCCGCCGATGTAGTTGTGGCCAAGGATCTGGTTCATCGCAAGTCTCCTTTTAAAGTGTGCCGATAGTACCTGGGTTGAACACCGCGTCTACCGGAGCAATGCCGTTGATCAGCGGTGCGCCGAATTCGGCCTGGCTGATTTCGAACACGTCCCCCGGCTGGGTGCGGATGCCGTCGGCGAACGACAGCGTCGCGGTGCCGAAGAAGTGAACGTGCACGTCCCCGGGGCGCAGGAACTGACTGTACTTGAAATGGTGGAACTCGAGGTTCTCGAGGCTGTGGCACATGTTCGCCTCGCCGCTGAGGAATTCGTTCTGCCACAGCACTTCGCCGTTGCGCAGGATACGACTGGTCCCGGACAGATGTTGAGGCAGTTCGCCCACGCGAAGTTCCGGGCCGAAGCTGCAACTGCGCAGTTTCGAATGGGCCAGGTACAGATAATTCTTGCGTTCCATGACGTGATCGGAGAATTCGTTGCCCACCGCAAAGCCCAGCCGATATGGCTTGCCGTCGTGACCGATGACATACAGGCCGCTGATTTCCGGCTCCTCGCCAGCGTCTTCGGCAAACGGTGGCAGCGGGAACGGATGGCCGGGACGGACGACGATGCTGCCGTCGCCCTTGTAGAACCATTCCGGCTGAACGCCAGCCTGCCCGACCGCTGGTTTGCCGCCCTCCACGCCCCATTTGAAGATGCGCATGGTGTCGGTCATGGCGCTCTCGTCGCCCGCCTGCTGGTGCATCTTGTCCCGGGCCGAGGCGCTGCCCAGGTGAGTCAGGCCAGTACCGCTGACCAGCAGGTGCGCGGGGTCCGGGTGATCCAGCGGCGGCAGGATGCGCAATTCGCTGAGCAGTTGCGCATAGTCATGGCTCGCTCCCAGGCCCAGGCCGTCGACCTGTTGCTCGAGCTTGGCGCCCGCCTCGATGGCGGCCAGCGCCAGGTCGCGCACCGTGGTGGCGCCCTGTACTTCGCGCACCTGCTCGCCGTCAACCACACCGACGCGGCGTTCGCCGTTACTCAATTCGAACTGAACTAAACGCATGGGTTTCTCCCTGTAAACAAAACTTGAAAAAGCGCTGCCCCCTGTGGG
>NZ_JBHFJB010000148.1:17409-20780 GCF_057334555.1 Pseudomonas sp. AGC41 | reverse complement strand
GTCTGACAGTCGACATTATTGGTGGATGGAAAACCGCTTTCGCGAGCAGGCTCGCTCCCACAGTTTGATCAGCGTCAGCCCTCAGATTCAGCTACGCGTCGCCCCGCGGGCGCTTGCCGCGAACTGGTCAGGCGGCAACACGTGCTTGCGTTCGAGCAAGCGATAGACCACGCCGGTCAGCACCAGGCCGAACACCATCACGCACGACAGGAAGTACAGCCCGGACGCCAGGTTGCCGGTGTATTCCTTCAACGCGCCGATCACGAACGGGCCGATGTAGCCGCCCAGGTTCCCTACCGAGTTGATCAAGGCAATGCCCGCCGCCGCGCTGGCACCAGCAAAAAACCGCCCCGGCAAGGTCCAGAACACCGCCGTGCAGGAAAACAGCGCAAACGCCACCAGGCACAACGCCGCCAGTTGCAGCACCGGCACCGTCAACCAGGCACTGAGGAACAGGCCAATGGCGCCCAACACATACAACACGGCCAGGTGACCGTAACGGTCATTCAACCGGTCGGAGCTGCGCGGAATGATCAGCAGGCCGACGATGCCGAAGATATACGGCACCGAAGAGACGAAACCGGTCACCAGGTCACTGCCGCCGAACTGCTTGATCAGCGTCGGCAGCCACAGCCCCAGGCCGTAGATGCTCAGGGTCACCGGCAGGTAGAACAGCGCCAGCAGCAGGACGCGCTTGTCCTTGAGAGCATGCAGCGGGTTGCCGTGGCGGGTCTGGCCGTATTCTTCCAGGTCCTTTTTCAGCTCACCGGTCACCCAGTCCTTCTCGGCCTGGTCCATCCATTTGACCTGTTGCGGGCCGTCCGGCAGATAACGCAGCACCGGCCAGGTCAACAGCACTGCCGGCAGGCCGATGACGATGAACAACCACTGCCAGCCGTGGAGGCCGAGGATGCCGTCCATGCCCAGCAGGCCACCGGACACGGGGCCGGTGATCATCATCGCAATGGGTTGGGAAAGAATGAACAGCCCGAGGATCTTGCCGCGATGGCGCACCGGGAACCACTGGGTGATGTAGTACAGCACGCCTGGGAAAAACCCGGCTTCGGCCGCGCCCAGCAGAAAGCGCATCACGTAGAAACTATAGGGCCCCTGCACAAAAGCCATGCCGATGGTGATTGCGCCCCAAGTGATCATGATCCGGGCAAACCAGCGCCGCGCACCGAAGCGTTCCAGCATCAGGTTGCTGGGAATCTCCAGGAGGAAATAACCGATGAAGAACAGCCCCGCGCCGAGGCCGTAGGCGGCGTCGCCGATGCCGATGTCCGCGCCCATGTGCAACTTGGCAAAGCCCACGGCGGAGCGATCCACGTAGGCGATCAGATACAGCAGGATCAGGAAGGGAATCAGTTTGAGGGTGATGCGACGTATAAGCCGCAGTTCCTGGCTCATGGGACCGGTCTCCGATTGTTGTTGTTATAGAACCTCGGGGGATTTCTCTCGCGAATGACCGCCAGGACAATCCCTCCGTTAAATCGGACTATATAGTAATACTATTTACCCAACAACACTTCCAAACGGCGGAAATTGCGCTTATGTTACGCTTCAGCTCGAACAATATAGTCATACAATAAGAGAATCGATCATGTCTGATAAGAAACCCTCCCTGCGCTCGGCCCAATGGTTTGGCACCGCCGACAAAAACGGCTTCATGTACCGCAGCTGGATGAAAAATCAGGGCATCGCCGACCACCAGTTCCATGGCAAGCCGATCATCGGTATCTGCAACACCTGGTCGGAGCTGACACCGTGCAACGCGCATTTCCGGCAGATCGCCGAGCACGTCAAGCGCGGCGTGATCGAGGCCGGGGGCTTCCCGGTGGAGTTCCCGGTGTTCTCCAACGGCGAATCGAACCTGCGCCCCACCGCCATGCTGACCCGCAACCTGGCGAGCATGGACGTGGAAGAGGCGATTCGCGGCAATCCGATTGACGGCGTGGTGTTGCTCACCGGTTGCGACAAGACCACTCCGGCCCTGCTGATGGGCGCCGCCAGTTGCGACGTGCCGGCCATCGTTGTCACCGGCGGGCCGATGCTCAACGGCAAGCACAAGGGCCAGGACATCGGCTCGGGCACCGTGGTCTGGCAGCTGAGCGAACAGGTCAAGGCCGGCACCATCACCATCGATGACTTTCTCGCGGCCGAGGGCGGCATGTCCCGCTCGGCCGGTACCTGCAACACCATGGGCACGGCGTCGACCATGGCCTGCATGGCCGAAGCGCTTGGCACCTCGCTGCCGCATAATGCGGCGATCCCGGCAGTGGATGCGCGCCGCTATGTGTTGGCGCACATGTCCGGCATGCGCGCCGTGGAAATGGTCCGCGAAGACCTGAAGCTGTCGAAGATCCTGACCAAGGAAGCCTTCGAAAACGCGATCCGCGTCAACGCTGCCATCGGCGGCTCGACCAACGCGGTGATTCACCTCAAGGCCATCGCCGGGCGCATCGGCGTGCAGCTGGACCTGGACGACTGGACCCGCATCGGTCGCGGCATGCCGACCATTGTCGACCTGCAACCGTCCGGGCGCTTCCTGATGGAAGAGTTCTACTACGCCGGCGGCCTGCCTGCCGTGCTCCGACGCCTCGGCGAAGCCAACCTGATCCCCCACCCGAACGCACTGACGGTGAATGGCAAGAGCCTCGGCGAAAACACCAAGGACGCGCCGATCTACGGCCAGGACGAAGTCATTCGCACCCTCGACAACCCGATCCGCGCCGACGGCGGCATCTGCGTATTGCGCGGCAACCTGGCGCCATTGGGCGCAGTGCTCAAGCCATCCGCGGCCACCGCCGAACTGATGCAGCATCGCGGTCGCGCGGTGGTGTTCGAGAACTTCGACGAGTACAAGGCGCGGATCAACGATCCGGAGCTCGACGTCGATGCTGACTCGATCCTGGTCATGAAGAACTGCGGGCCGAAGGGTTATCCGGGCATGGCCGAAGTCGGCAACATGGGCTTGCCAGCCAAACTCCTGGCCCAGGGCGTGACGGACATGGTGCGGATTTCCGATGCGCGCATGAGCGGCACCGCCTACGGCACCGTGGTGCTGCATGTGGCACCGGAAGCCGCAGCCGGTGGGCCTTTGGCCGCGGTGAAAGAAGGTGACTGGATCGAACTCGATTGCGCCAGCGGCCGCTTGCACCTGGACATCCCGGACGCCGAACTTGCCGCGCGCCTGGCCGACCTGGCGCCACCGCAACAATTGCTGGTCGGTGGCTACCGCCAGCTGTACATCGACCATGTGCTGCAAGCCGACCAGGGTTGCGACTTCGACTTCCTGGTGGGCTGCCGCGGCGCCGAGGTGCCGCGTCATTCCCATTGACGCCCCATCCCCCTGTGGGGGGGGGGGGGGG
>NZ_JBHFJB010000148.1:7774-17333 GCF_057334555.1 Pseudomonas sp. AGC41 | reverse complement strand
CCCGCTCCCACAAGAAGTCTGCACTGACCTTAGAACTCGCACTAGCGACCCGCCCTCGCCGCGCCTGCTATCATGCGCAGCACCCCTCGCCCACAGGATCGCGCCGCTCCCCATGGATTACCGCAAACCCTCCGACCGCAAGAGCATGCACGCGCGCATCGTCCAGGAACTGGGCATGCAGATCGTCTCCGGGCGCTTCAAGCCCGACGACAAACTGCCCGCCGAAGCCTTGCTGTGTGAAGAATATGCCGTGAGCCGTCCGGTGCTGCGCGAAGCCACGCGCGTGCTGGTCGCCAAGGGCCTGGTGTATTCGCGGCCACGAGTGGGCACGGTGGTCAAGCCGCGTCGGGAATGGCACATGCTCGACCCCGATGTTCTGCACTGGCTGATGCAGAGCAGCCCGCAGAACGAGTTCTTCGGACTGCTCACCAGCGTCCGCAGCATCATCGAGCCGGCCGCCGCCGCCCTCGCCGCGCAATTCGCCACCGACGCCGACATCGCCGCTATCAGCGAAGCCTACCAGCGCATGGAAGCCGCCCCGACCCCGGAAGCCCTCTTGCAACCGGACCTGGACTTTCACAGTCGCATCGCCGAAGCGACGCACAACGACCTGCTCGCCAACCTGTGCAACATGCTGTCAGTGGCCATCGCCGAAGCGCTCAAACACTCCAACCAACGCCCCAACCTGCACGAGTTGGCGATGCCACGGCACAAGGCGATCCTCACCGCGATCGAGAACCGCGATGCACTTGGGGCGCGTCATGCCACGCTGGTGCAATTGGATGACGCCCGCAGTGCGCTGAATGTAGTGCTGGGCGCGGAGCCGTCCTGATTCATCCAAGCATCTGATCGCCAGCGCCTCCAGGCGTCGATGGCGCGCTGGCTCGAAACTGCACAACCTTGTTCGCAGATGGCGGTATTTATGTACCGCCCGGCGCTGCATCGTCTCACCGATTCTTTCTTCTTCGTCGCACCGACGATCACGAATCATTGAAGAAAGGATTTCTCATGACGACGTCTCTCCCAGTCGAAAACGACTCGGCCTTCCTGCAACGCATCCGCCTGCAATTCTCCGACCGCCCGAATTTCGAGGAGGTCGTGAAAGAATTGCTGGAACTGGCCATCCTGGAAAAATACCCCTCGTTGGCTGTTGATTTTTCCAAGCTCATGCTGGCAACGCCGGATGCGACCGCAAAGCGCTACCACCTCAGGCCCTTCATGCCGCTTGTGCTCGATTACCTGGCCCTCGGCACGCCTATCGATTTTGCCGCCAAAGGAACTCTTGAACCTTTCCTCTCCGACGACGCCCCGCGCCGTCTCCGGGCAGGTGATGAACGGGTGGATATCAAGATCATTGAACAAGCCGTGCAGGATTTATCTTGGACCGTGCCGATCGCGCTGCATGAGGCGCTAAACAGTTATTGGCATACCGCGGTCAATGGTTCGTCAACCATCGACTACAGCGGGTCCAGCCGTTTGCGTTGGCTCAGCGACATGCTGCGCAACATGCTTCGTATCCACTCGCTTCGCCAGCCCGGTCTCTCGGACCACGCCCGAAAAGCGCTGAGCCAGGTCATTGAATGCCCGACCTATGACATGCGCGTTCGCCATGACCGCCAGGCACCCGTCCAGGCGTACCAGCTCGCAACTGTCATGACCTCAGCGGCCGGCCGCAGCGTGTCGTCCAGCAGTGCAATACTGCTGGTTCACACGCAAGAGGAAAGGACCATCTACCTGCTGTGCCGCCCAGGCGGTGCCGTGGAGTGCTTTACATCAATAGAGGCATTCAATAGCTACTGGGGCGGGCTCATCGCTGGCCAGTTCGACGTCGACACGGTTACCTGCCAACGCCACGAACTTCTCAAGCACGTCTTTGAATTCCAGGCCGCACTGATCCTTAATCAACAAGTGGAGAATATCCAAGCGGTGAAGCTGCCCTCTCGGATCGGCTTGCAGAACCTCACGGCGCTCTACCAGGAGCTAAGCGACCCGACACAACATATTGTCGATGCGCCCACACTCGCACACGACACGGTAACCCGTGTCGAACCGCTGTTGCCGCAATGGGTAAAAGGCGCGTCATTTACCAATCAAAGGAAATTCCAGCGCTACAGCCTGGCCTTGGCCAGTGCGATAAAAAATGCTCAAGGGCGCACGTTTCTCAGTGATATCGAGGATATCAAGGCCTACACGGTTACGGCCTTGCTTGCCGACATGAGCCGGACCAACAGCGATAGCCCAACCAAGGCCCAAACCGATCAGTTCCAACCCGACGATATAGAGCTGACTTTCACCGTAGCCGCAGGCTATCCCGGAACAGTGGGCATCGTCGAACACCGGAAGATGAGCCTGACCGAGCTGGCCATCGCCAACCTCGTTTCAAAACCCAGCGGTCAGCTGAAACTCAGTCATCGTCTGGGCCTTGAGCTGCCCCATTGGTTGACCCCGGACTTCATCACCCGCACCCAGGGGTTGATCGAACGGGTGGACATCGGCACGAACTATCCTCGCTACCTGCAACAAAACCTGTTTGATGACGTGCTTCAGAGACAGGAACGTCAGCGAGTGTTTGCCGCGCAGATGGCCGCGCAGTTACCTCTTACAGCACTGAAACAGGCACTACTCAATGAAAACGGCTTGACCGTCGAAGGCGTACAACTGATCGAAGGATTGCTTGGCGCGGATTCCGAGGACCAACATATAGGTGGGGCATGCGTGGTCATTCGCCATCTAGCCCTGTTGCGCACCCCCCGGGCACAGCCGGATATTGTGTCCAACATGTTCATCATCGAGCCACAAGACATCAATACCGGCCCGCACGTGCTCTACCGCCCGCTGTACGCGGTATCGCTGCAACAGTTCGCCACGCGGGCGGCATTGCTGCAATCCATTACCGCGTCTGGTGAACTGCAGGACAGCGTTCTGGCGTGTTTGGCGGACGATGCTCGCCCGATTTATATCAATGGAGGTTTTCTCGAGCCGCGAATTTTGCAGTTTGCCGGCCTGGACGATTTCTCATTTCCTATGCGACCCGCCCCAGCGACGCTCGCCGTCAATGAAGGTAACGGGGAGTTGCTTCAGTTCCTGCACAACGGCGAATTGATGCAGTACCTCTACGGCAGTCAAGCACGTTCACTGATCACCCAGGCCGAGCGAGATTCGGTCTCCAATAGCGAAAGCCGCTGGGCCATTTTCAAGCAAGGGGCCAGCATCCTGTTCAATATCCTGATATTCCCTTTCCTGCGTGGCCCGTTCATGGCCACTGCCTGGCTATGGGCCCTTATCATCAGCGCCCGTCAGGACATCCCGGCCCTGAGCAGCGATGACCCGGTGAAACGAGAGCTTGCGGTCGTCGACTTGCTGCTGAATCTGGGCATGCTGGCGCTCCAGGCCCCGTCCGTTATCAAGAGCTCCTACACGCCACTACCCGAGGCTCTGAAGAACCAAGCCATCCGCTCGCCTGCGCCACGCCTCGTCCCGGAGCGCTGGCCAGTCCTGGAAGCTCCCGCCATTGCCGAGCTTCCCGTTGTTCTGTCGGAGCCGGACCTCAAGGTCCCTTCGTCCGAACCGCGCCTTCCCTACCCCACCTTCAGCTTCTTCGAGCCGAGAAAACTGACCAATGAGGAACATATCGCGCTGCAAAAAGTGGAAGTACCGTACCCCGAAACGTTACCCGCCCCCCTCACAGATCCATTTCACAAAGGGTTGTACCTGATCGACGACAAATTGCACGCAATGGTCGACGGAAGGCTTTACCGAATCATTCTGGACGCCTCCGAGCGCATGTCGGACGATCGCGCGACCATCGTCGATCCCCATGATCCTACAAAACGACTGCATACACTGCGCCAGGACGCACAAGGCAACTGGTCCATCGACTTGAGGCGTCGCCTTGCGGGGGGCATGGCGCCCAAGAGCATTGCCGAAGCAAAACAGCGAAAGGCCGCACGAGTGGCCGAATTGAAAAAACAATACCAGGAGTACGTCGATCGACAAGGTGTAATGGAGCATCGCCTGAGCACCCTTGGAGACCTCGTCAAAGCTCAGTTCGAAGACAGCAAATACACCGAGGCCGACCGAGGCCGTTATCGCGCGCAGTTGTACAAACTGCTCGAGGAGGAAACCCCACGGATGGAAAAACTGCTTGAAAGCGTAGAGGAACTTGAAAGGCTGGGCAGTGCACCCAATTCCGAGGCCAAGTACGCGCTAATGTCCAACATTGTCAGGAATGCGCGCAAGGCCTTTACTACCGTCCGCTACGAGCTAGAAGCGCATTTGGAGGCCAATGGCCAATTCAAAGGTCCAGATAATGTAGCGGCCGCCCTTAGAACCAATCCAGCGGCATATTTCGATTTCCTCCAAAAGGCAGCTGAGATCAATGGCCGGATGATCGATTGGCTGAAACTCGCGGATAGTTATCTCGAACGTCTATTCAATCTTGGCACCAAGGGCCAGGAGATGTACGTCAAGCTGACCCGCGACCGGGCCAATGAACCAACCGTATTGGGATGCCAGGCCCTTCAGTTGTCACTCCTGAATCCCTTGATTTACGATGACAATTTTGCCGTGCAGGTCCGTGATAATTATAGCCTGCTGCCGTTGTTGAAGCAGATCCGCACACATTCCGAGCTCAACACCGCCAGTTTTTCCTCTGCGGAACGCCTGGAACTGCTGGAAAGCCTGGGGGAACATTACGGAAGAGAATTGGAGCATCTCGATCTGGTCAAAGCCCTTTATGACAGCCATATCAATCAAACCTATTTCAAACAGCAATACGCCTTGATCGAGGGTTTCTACCAGGACGTGTCCTCGCAACTGGCTGCGCAGATCAGACCCGAGCCGCAAGCGTCCAGGAAACCGGCAAAACCCCGCTGGACTGCTCCTGGGGGCCGGCAGAAAAAGGTGATCAGAACGGAAAAAGGCGTGCTGGTAGGCGATTTGTTACCAGCCGCTAATGCGCAATCGCAAGACGTCGTCGAGCTGCGCTCGGAAAACGATAGACAACTATTGGGTACCTACTCGCGCCAAGGCGATGTCTGGACGCCCATGGATGAAGCCAAACCGGTCATAGCTACAGCCCCCAGCACCAGGGCTGTCAACATCCTCAAAGAGAAAGCCCAAACGCTGCTGGAGGAATTGCCCAAGCGGATGACGGCTGCCGAAGGCTACAGGAAGCGATGCCGCTTCCCTCAGGAAATCGAGGAAATCATGAATGGCGAAGCCAAGCGCTTCCAGGCCATTTCCGAAGAGCTCGATGGTGCATTCGGCGCTTCGCAAACCGCGCGCGCGCCGGCGGATCAACAGTTGATCAAAGAACTCAATGCTGCGGCTTTGCGCCTGAAGTCCTCGGGCGAGCACCTGCGCATCGAATTAAGCATCGAACTACCGCCCACCGACGCTGCGCTCCAGTACCTGCTGGGCAAAAAACGGGTCGAGATCCTTCCCCCTAAAGCGCGCATAAAGTTGAAAGGAGAGCGCAAGGACTATATGCAGGAATATCGCATCAATGACAGCGACGGCAACCCGATCTGGTGTGCGCATTTTCACTATGAGAAGGCTGATGCACCCAGTACCAACTACAGCGTCGCGCATTTGAAAACCTGGGGTGAACGCTTGGAGAATTACCACTCCGCGCTCGCCAGGGCGAGTAGCCATTATGCCGTGGTGGATGTGCATCGCGGGACCTTAAGCAAGCTCACCGCCAAGCGCTGGTTTCTTCCGCTGGCCGACAAGCCGACTTGAAAATCGCCGTCCCCTGGACTGAAACCTGACGTGAAAAGCCGCAACCCAAGGTTGCGGCTCGGTATTCTCCGGCCCGTCAGTGAGCAAACAACGAGTTGCCCTTCTGCCCCGCCAGCTTCTCCGGCTTGATCAGGAAACGCGCCAGCGCGGGTAGCAGCCACAGTGCACCGAACATATTCCACAACAACATGAACGTCAGCATCAGGCCCATGTCCGCCTGGAACTTGATCGCCGAGAAGATCCAGGTACAGACACCGATGGCCAGGCACAGCCCGGTGAACAGCACTGCCTTGCCGGTGGATTTCAGCGTCTGGTAATACGCCTCCTGCAACGGCAACCCGGCCCGCAGGAAACTTTCCAGGCGGCTGTAGATGTAGATGCCGTAATCCACGCCGATACCCACGCCGAGGGCAACCACTGGCAGCGTCGCGACCTTCACGCCAATGCCCATGAACGCCATCAACGCGTTGCCCAGCACCGAAGTCAGCACCAGCGGCAAGACGATGCACAGGGTCGCAGCCCAGGAACGGAAGGTGATCATGCACATCGTCGCCACGCAGATATACACGAGGATCAGGATGGTCAGTTCCGATTCCTTGATTACCTCGTTGGTGGCCGCCTCAATGCCTGCGTTGCCGGCGGCGAGGATGAACTCCAGGCCATCGCGGTTGTGCTCCTTGGCGAAATCCTGCACCGCCGTCACGGCGCGGTCGAGGGTCTCGGCCTTGTGGTCGTTGAGGAACACCAGCACCGGCGCCAGGGAACAACTGTTGTTGTACAGGCCGTCGGCCCGGGCGATGGAGCTGTTCAGTACATCAGGGTTGCGCGACAGGGTTTCCCATTTCAGGTTGCCCTCGTTCATGCCCTTGATCATCTGCTTGGACACAGTCACCAGGGAAATCGCCGACTGCACGCCCTCGGTGTTCTGCATCTTCCACATCAGCTCGTCGATGGGCGCCATGGCTTCGTAGCGCGAACAGCCTTCGGCCTTGGTCTTGACCATCACCACCAGCACATCGGAGCTGGTGGAATAGTTGCTGATGATGAAGTTGTTGTCCTGGTTGTAGCGCGAGTCCGGACGCAGTTCCGGCGCGCCCTGGTCGAGGTCGCCGATCTTCAGGTTCTGGCTGTACCAGAGGCCGCCGCCAAACGCGAGCACGGCCAGGGCAATCGATACCGGCGCGACCTTGGCGCTGGCAAAGTTCGACAGCAGGCGCCAGAACGGATGTTCGCGGGTCGCGTCTTTCTTGCTGCGCTCGACGGCGCGCTTGCTGATACCGACATAGGAAATCGCCACCGGCAGCAGGATCAGGTTGGTGAACACAATCACCGCCACGCCGATGGACGCGCCGATGGCCAGTTCGCGAATCACGCCGATGTCAATGATCAGCAAGGTAATGAAGCCGACGGCATCGGCGAGGATCGCGATCATCCCCGGCAGGAACAACTGGCGGAAGGTGCGCCGCGCCGCCGTCAAGGCATTGTCCGCCTCGCTGGACTGCAAGGCGATGCCGTTGATTTTCTGCACGCCGTGGGAGATGCCAATGGCAAAGATCAGGAACGGCACCAGCATCGAATACGGATCCAGGCCGAAACCGGCCGCATGCATCAGCCCCAGTTGCCAGACCACCGCCACCAGGGTGGTGCTCAATACCGCAACGGTGCTGCGCATGCAGTTGGTGAACCAGTACAGCAGGATCAGGGTGATGATGAAGGCCACGCCGAAGAACAGCACCACCATGACCAGGCCGTCGATCAGGTCGCCGACCTTCTTGGCGAAGCCGACGATGTGGATCTGCACATTCGGGTTCTGCGCTTCGAACTTGTTGCGGATCTTGTCTTCAAGCTCGTGGGAAAACTTGCGGTAGTCGAGGGCGAGCAATTTGCCTTGGTCCTGCGGGTCCGGATAGGACTCCAGCAGCGGGATATCGATGATGCTCGATTTGAAATCGTTCGCCACCAGGCGCCCGACCTGGCCGGATTTGAGCACGTTGTTGCGCAGCAAATCGAGGCTGTCGGCCGAACCGTCGTAGCTCTGGGGAATCACCTCGCCGCCGGCGAAGCCCTCCTCCGTCACTTCGGTCCAGCGCACGCTCGGGCTCCACAGCGACTTCAGGCCGGAGCGGTCGACGCCAGAGATGTAGAAGACCTCGTCGTGGATCTGCCGCAGGGTCTCCATGTACTCCTTGGAGAAAATATCGCCGTTGGTGGCTTCCACGGAAATCCGTACCGTATTGCCCAGGTTCGCCAGGTCATTACGATGTTCGAGCATCTTCTCGATGAACGGATGTTCAAGGGGAATCATCTTTTCGAAACTGGTCGACGGTCGAATCAGCGTGGCCTGCCAGAACAGGAAAATGCTGACCAACAGGCAAATGATGATCACTGCCGGGCGGTTGTTGAAAATCAGGCGTTCGAGGAACGTCGCCTTGTCTTGGTGATGACTGCTCATGGGGTCCGCCTTCCTGTTATTGTGCCCGTCTGACAGGCCCGGCTCATTTGCTCAGTTCGGCGCCAGTGGGCGTGGTAGCGCGAACGCCACCCTGTCCCGCCAGGATCAGGTTGCCGTTGCCCGCCGCCGTGACGGCCGCCACGGAAATGCGATCCGGACGGTTGAACACGCTGAAGGTCACGCCATCGTCGGTGCTGCGAATCACGCTGCCGCCGTTGCCGACGATCACGATCGAGCCATCCGGCAACAGCGTCGCGCCCGACAAGCCGAACTCCAGCGCGCCACGGGCCGCCTTCAGCTCGACCTGCTCCCAGGTGTCGCCGAAATCCGTGGAGCGATAGAGATTGCCGCGCAGGCCGTAGGCCAACAGGGTCGAAGGCTGGGCGGTGCCGATGGCGCCGAACAGCGAGCCTTCGTACGGACCTTCGAGTTTTTCCCAGGTCTGCCCCCAGTCGGCGGAGCGGAACATGCTGCCGGCCTCGCCGACGATGAACAGCCCGGCGTCTTTTACCGCGGCGATAGCGTTGAGGTGATATTGGTCTTCATTCTCGAGGCGGTCGCTGGCCTGCTCCCAGTGCTTGCCGCCATCGGTGGTCGCGTACAGCGCACCGTAGGCGCCCACGGCCAGGCCATTGCTGGCGTCCTTGAACCAGACGTCGAGCAGCGGTGCTTCACGGGTGAGGTCTTCGAACTGCTTGGTCCAGGTGGTGCCGCCGTCCTCGCTGGCGAGGATCTGCGCGTCGTGCCCCACGGCCCAACCGTGCTTGTCGTCGACGAAGAAGACTGCAGTGAGCAGTTGGCGGGTCGGCACCTTGGCCTGGGTCCAGGATTTGCCCTGGTCATCGGAAAAGACGATATGCCCACGGTCACCGACCGCGACCAGGCGCTGGCCGGCATGGACCACATCGAGCATGAGGGTTTTGCTGGCCTTGGCCGATTCGACGGAATAGATGACATCGGCCGTCGACGCCGCAACCGCCAGCACCGGCGCCGACAAAACGGCAGAGCCCAGCAGCGAGAGCGCCGAGACCAGCAGCGCAACTCTGCGCAGCACTGGCGGGCGGCAGCGGCCCACAGCCATGACAGGCTCATTCATAGACCTTTCCCCCATTTATTATTGTTAGGTCATTCAACCTTTCAGGGCGCCGTAGTCGGGCATGTCGAGATTGCCTGGCCGTAGCCCTGAAACCTGCAATCTAGAGCCCCTTCGGAAGCTGGCCTATCCTATCGGGCTTTCGAAAGGTCTGACAATCGACGCCACGTTATCTTTTGTTAACCGGGAGGGCTTGCGGCGGGGGTGAATGGCGGGGTATTCGGTGGGGTGATGGAGCACATTCCAAGCGGACCACAGTGGTGCCCCCTTGG
>NZ_JBHFJB010000148.1:0-7754 GCF_057334555.1 Pseudomonas sp. AGC41 | reverse complement strand
TTCGCGAGCAGGCTCGCTCCCACCATGGATTTTCAGCGATCACATATCCTGTGACCAACATGAAACCCCTGTGGGAGCGAGCCTGCTCGCGAAGAAAGCGCCGCGGTTCAACAGGTAAACCGCGCTATCAAGCTCAAGCCAGGCTTTTGCTCACCACTTCAAACACGTCGGCCGAAAGCCCGCCGGACGCGAGGATGCGTTCCAGTTCGCCTTTCATCAGCGCCTGGCGAGCGCTGTCGTATTTGCGCCAGCGGGTCAGTGGCGCCAGCTGCCGCGAGGCGATCTGCGGGTTGAAGGCGTTGAGCTGGATCACCAGGTCCGCCAGGAAGCGGTAACCCGAGCCGTCGGCGGCGTGGAAGTTGATCAGGTTCTGCCCGGCGAACGCGCCGACCAGGGCCCGCACCTTGTTCGGGTTCTTGATGTTGAACGCCGGGTGCTCCATGAGCGCCTTGACCCGTGCCAGTCCACCCGGCAATGGGCTGCCGGCCTGGACGCTGAACCACTGGTCCATGACCAGCGGGTTGCCCTTGAAGTTCTCCGCGAACACTTCCAGGGCCTTGGCCTTCTCGGTCTCGAATGGCGAGTTGACCAGCACCGCCAGCGCCGTGAGGCGCTCGGTCATGTTGTCGGCGGTGTCGAACTGTTCAAGGGTGGCGCTCAGCACTTCGGGCTTGTCGGTCAGCATCAGGTACGACAGCGCGATGTTCTGCAACGCGCGCCTAGCGAAGTGCTCGGCCTCGGCCACGTACGGCGTGCGCCGGGACAGGTCGCGGTTGGCCTCGTAGCGCAGCCACAGGGCTTCGAACAGGTTTTCGGCCAACTGCCGGCGAGCGAATTCACGGGCGGCGTGGATCGCCTCGACGTCCGCGACTTCGCTGATTTCGCTCAGGTAGGCTTCGCTTGGCAGCGAGAGCATTTCCGCGACCATTGCCTGATCCAGGGACTCATCCGACAGTACGCTGCGCAGCGCACTGACCAGGCGCGGATCCAGCGTCAGGCTGGCGCCCTGCTGATGCTGGGCGATCAGTTCCTGCAACACCTGCACCGACAACTGCTGGCCGGCGTCCCACCGATTGAAGCCGTCGCTGTCGTGTTGCATCAGGAACATCAACTGGTCGCGGTCGTACGGGAAGCTCAGCTTCACCGGCGCCGAGAAGCCGCGCAGCAACGAAGGCAGGGGCTTTTCAGCGATATCGACGAAGGTGAAGGTCTGCTCGGCCTCGGTCACCGAGATCACCCGGGGCGTGCCGCTCGCCGCCGCTTCGCCGCTCAGGCGCAGTGGGATTTCGGTGCCATTGCTGGCCAGCAGGCCCAACTCGACCGGAATCACAAAGGGCAGTTTCTCGGCCTTGTCCGGCGTCGGCGGGCAGCTCTGGCGGAACGTCAGGCTGTAAGTCTTCGCCGCGGCGTCGTAGGCCTCGCTCACCGCCAGCCGTGGCGTACCGGCCTGGCTGTACCAACGCTTGAACTGGCTCAGGTCGACGCCATTGGCATCCTCCATGGCCTTGATGAAATCGTCGCAGGTCACGGCCTGGCCATCGTGGCGCTCGAAGTACAGGTCGCTGCCCTTGCGGAAGCCTTCGGCGCCCAACAGGGTATGGATCATGCCGACCACTTCCGAGCCCTTTTCGTACACGGTCAGGGTGTAGAAGTTGGAAATCTCGATGAAGCTGTCCGGGCGCACCGGGTGAGCCATCGGGCCGGCGTCTTCAGCGAACTGATGGGTACGCAGGTACGCCACGTCCTGGATGCGCTTGACCGTGGCCGAGTTCATGTCCGCGGAGAACCCGGCATCGCGGAACACCGTGAAGCCCTCCTTGAGCGACAGCTGGAACCAGTCGCGGCAGGTCACGCGGTTGCCCGACCAGTTATGAAAATATTCGTGGGCGACGATCGCCTCGACCCGCTGGTGCGCGGCGTCGGTGGCGGTTTCGGCGCGGGCCAGCACGGCGCTGGAGTTGAAGATGTTGAGGCCCTTGTTCTCCATCGCGCCCATGTTGAAATCGTTGACTGCGACAATCATGAAGATGTCCAGGTCGTATTCGCGCCCGTACACCTCTTCGTCCCAGCGCATCGATTTTTTCAGGCTGGTCATGGCGTGCTGGCACTTGTCGATGTTTTCCGGCTCGACATAGATACGCAGCGCCACGGTGCGCTCGCTCATGGTGGTGAAGGTGTCTTCGACGCACCACAGGTCACCGGCCACCAAGGCAAACAGGTAGGCCGGTTTCTTGAACGGGTCTTCCCAGGTCGCCCAGTGCCGGCCGTCTTCGCCGGGGCCGCTGGCAATCGGGTTGCCGTTGGAGAGCAGCACCGGGTAGCTGTGCTGTTCGGCGACCACGGTGGTGGTGAATTTGCTCATCACGTCCGGGCGGTCGAGGTAATAGGTGATCTTGCGAAAGCCCTCGGCCTCGCACTGGGTGCAGAACATGCTGCCGGATTTGTACAGGCCTTCCAGCGCGGTGTTGGTTTCCGGATGGATGCGCACGGTGGTATCGACAGTGAACGCCTGGGCCTTGGGCTGCAAGGTCAGGTGGCTGTCACCCAGTTGGTAGTCGCCCTGACCCAGGTCGGCGTCGTCGAGCTTGATCGAGAGCAATTCCAGCTGCTGGCCATCGAGCACCAGCGGCGGCAATCCGGCGCCGCGCTCGGGGTTGCGGCGCATCACCAGTTGCGCATGGACCAGGCTGTGGTCCTCGAACAACTCGAAGGTCAGGTGCGTCTCGTCGATCAGGTATTCGGGCGCCTGATAGTCCTTCAGGTAGATCATCTTCGGTTGTTCGGTGCGCATGGGTCGAATCCTTCTACTGATGCACGGCGAGCTGGTAGGCCGTGTATTTACGAATATTGATCACGCCGGTGTCGAAAATCAGGTACTGGCCCTTGACTCCCAGGAGCGTGCCTTCGGCGATCGGGTCCTTGTCCAGATTGAAGCTGACGATCTTCGCCGGGTACTGCTGCACCGGGTAACGGATCTCGATCGGTTCGACGTCCGCTATGGTCTGGATCGCCTGCAAGCCGAATCGTTCCTGCAAACCCTGCAGGCCCTGGGCGCAGCTTTCAAACAGTGAATCACGGATCTGCCGCAAGTCCACCGCCGCAGCGTCGCCCTTGAGCAGGGCACGCCAGTTGGTCTTGTCCGCCACCTGGCTACGGAACAGGTCCTCGACGAAACCCGACTGCTGGCGGGTGGCGACCCGCAGGATCGGCACCGCCTGGCTTGCACCCTGGTCGAGCCAGCGGGTCGGCAGTTGCGTGGCGCGGGTGATGCCGACTTTCACGCCCGACGAATTGGCCAGGTAGACCACATGATCGGTCATGCAGAACTGCTCGCCCCAAGCCGGATCACGGCAGGTACCCGCCTCGAAATGGCACCGCTCGGGGCTCATGATACAAAGGTCGCACTGGGCCAGTCTGGTCATGCAGGGGTAGCAGTAGCCCTGGCTGAAGCTGGTCTTGGTCCGCCGTCCACAGTGGCTGCAGTGGATCGCGCCGAGGTATTCCAGGCGAATCCTGCTGCCGATCAACGGGTTGACCGGAACCTCGACATCGCCCAGGCGAAAGGCGTATTGAACGATCGGCCCGTCAAGGCGTGCCGACATCTTGCTGATTGCACCGCGGCCAATCTCGATCAATGGATGGCGTCCGACTTGAACAGGATATTCGGCACGACGGTGGCTTTCGACTGGCACTCCTGCGGGCCCATGTAGCCGGTGCGCTCTTCTTCGGGCAGGTTCTGGATTTCCCAGGCGATCATCGCTTGCAGCGACAGCTCGCGCTGCTCGGCGGTGAGCTTGTTGCCGTCGGCCCATTTACCGATTTCCACCGCCAGTTTCAGGCTGCGGTAGATGTCGGGGGTGATGTTGTTGATCATTTCGTTGAAGGAAGACATGGGTTCTCCGCGCAATTGCGCATTCTCAAAAGGCACAGGCGCCGATCAAAGGGCCATTTTACGGCGGGCGAACAGCCCGCCCAACAAGCCCGTGAAGCAACCGACGAGCAGCCCGCCGACGTGGGCCGCATTGGCGATCTCGCCGAAACCGATCAGCGAAACCAGCCCGGACAGGCACAGCAGCAACCACACCAGCATCATCACCAGCACCCCACGGGGCAAGTGATAGGCCGGGTTCGGTGCGAGCAGCTGGTAGATCCAGCAATGACCCAGCAGGCCGTACAACACTCCGGAAAGCCCGCCGAACAGGGTCGCGCCGCTGAACAGGTACTGGGCAAAATTGGACACGAGGCTGAACAGCAGTGTCAGCCCCAGCAGGTTGATCCCGCCCTGGCGCGCTTCGATCCGACGTCCCAGTTCCCAGTACCACATGCCATTCATGGCGATGTGCAGGAAGCCGAAGTGAACCAGCATCGGCGTCACCAGGCGCCACCACTGCCCCGCCGCGAG
Organism: Pseudomonas sp. AGC41; assembly: GCF_057334555.1. Classification (NCBI taxonomy): domain Bacteria; kingdom Pseudomonadati; phylum Pseudomonadota; class Gammaproteobacteria; order Pseudomonadales; family Pseudomonadaceae; genus Pseudomonas; species Pseudomonas sp. AGC41. The sequence goes on along the minus strand of NZ_JBHFJB010000148.1, from coordinate 3,352 downwards.
GCTGTCGGCCAACGGCGTGAACTGGATGTAGTCGCCGACGACGCGAAACTCGAGGAAGGTCAACCAGCGCAGGGTTTCCAGATTCTCCCCCAGCAGGGTCACGGCGCTGACGATCAGGCTCAGCAGCAATATCAGGGCTGTCACCGGACTGCGGGTCAGTTGCTGGACGAACCCTGCTGGCCGTGACGTGCTGCCGGTGTCAGGCAGTTCCAGCTGTTGCTCCGGATCGCCGGCGGGAAAACGCTCGTACAACGAACGCACGCTTTCGCTGATTTCATCCGGCACCCAGAGCACTTGCTCGCCCGCCTCTTCGCTGACGCGATGAGGCACCTGCATGCGCTGCAGCAGCTTGACGAAACCGCTCAGGTCCACTGCCAGGGGCAGGCGCAGGACGGCGACGACGCTCATCGCCCCATCTCCGGCCGCTCGACATCGACCCAGACGAACTTGTGCGGGTCCAGGCGGGTTTCCTGGTCGAGCCGATAGGCGACCAGCTTGCCGTAGAGCACCGCGCTGTAGTCCAGGCAGGCCAGGTTCGGGCGGATCGGCGCCGGTTTGCCGCTGCGCCAGTAGTGGCCGACGAACAACATCGGCTCATCGACGCCATACCGCAGCAGGTTGTTTTTTTCGTCCGGCGACAACGGTGTGCGGGCCACCGGCTCCGGCAACGCGTCGGGCTGGAAGACGATGTCGCCGTAGGTCTGCGGGTTGTCTTCCCAGAACTTGGTGCGGAAGAACGCGCGAGTCAGGCCGTCGCCACCCGTCAGGGTCATGCCATGGGGCAGGCGCATGTCGGTACCGCGCAACAGGCGATCGAACACCGTGCAGGCGAAACTGCCCGATTCGGCCGAAGCCTGGAGAAAATGCTCGTCGATGCAGCCTTCCGGGAACAAGCCGCGCAATGGCTCGATCAGGCCCGCGTCCCAGCAGGCGTGGACGACCCGGAAGCGCCCGGCGTCGACAAACAGCGGCAGTTCGTAGAACCACTTGAGAAAGTCACGCCATTCACCCGGGTGCTGCTCGAATTGGGTCAGGGTTTCGTTGAGCAGACGGGCATGGCGCGGCGTGTGTTCGCGCACGTAGCGCTGGCCGCTGCCCGGCAATGCCGGCGTGCTCCAGCCCAAGGCGTTGAACTCATGGTTGCCCATGATGCACAGCGCCTGGCCGGCCACGACCATGTCGTGGACGATGTGCAGCGCCTCGCGAATCCGCGGGCCCCGGTCGATAATGTCGCCGAGGAACACCGCCATGCGCGACGGATGCCGCCAGACCCCGGCCTGCTTGCGGTAACCGAGTCGGTCGAGCAGGTGTTCCAGGGTCAAGGCGCATCCGTGCACATCGCCGATCAGATCGTAACTGCGCGCGGGATCGAGCATCAGTCGCCTCCACCCCCCAAACGACTGCCCCAGCCGAGCTTGGTCCGGCAGACTTCGTAATAGTTGTGATCCAGCGGATGGATCAGGCGCAGCTTCTGCGCCTTCTTGCTGACGGTGATGGTGTCACCCGGCGCGCAGGTGAAATGGTTCTGGCCGTCACAGGACACTTGCGGGTAGATCTGCATATCCTTGGACACGACGATTTTCAGCTCACTGTTGCCATCGACCACGATGGGTCGCCCAGACAAGGTATGGGGGTACATGGGCACAATCACAATAGCGTCGAGCTTGGGATGCATGATCGGGCCGCCGGCCGACAGCGCGTAGGCGGTGGAACCGGTCGGGGTGGCGACGATCAGGCCGTCGGCCTTCTGGCTGCAGACGAACTGGCCGTCGATGTACAGCTCGAATTCGATCATGCGCGTGGACTTGCCAGGGTGCAGCACCACGTCGTTGAGCGCATCGCCCTGGCCGATGGCCTCGGCATGACGGCGCACCTCGGCTTGCAGCAGGAAGCGGTTTTCCACCAGGTAATGGCCGTCCAGCACCTCGGCGACCTTGATCTCCAGCTCGTCAGGACGGATATCGGTGAGGAAGCCCAGGCTGCCACGGTTGATCCCCAAGACCGGGATGTTGTGCCGCGCCAGGGCCCGGGCGGCGCCCAGCAGGCTGCCGTCGCCACCGACGACGATGACCATGTCGCAGACTTCGCCGAGCATCTTGCGCGACGACGTCTGCAGCCCGTGGCCCGGCAGCACTTCGGCGATGGTATCTTCGAGGATCACATGCAGGTGCCGCTCCAGGAGGAAGCGCTTGAGACGGCGAACGGTGTCCAGCACCTGGGAACTGCCCAGGCGACCGATGATGCCGATATTGCGAAATTGCTCCATGAGGCTCCTGCGAGGTCTGCGACGGGCGAAAAACCCGATTATGGGCGAAACCGCGCCGTAGACAAAATCCTTTAAGCCTTCAGCGCAACGGCTATGCTCGCACCATGATCCTGTTTCCCGAATTGCTCGACCTGCCCCGCCACCTGCGCCATCCCGAAGTGCGGGACCTGGCGTGGGTAATCGTCGCCCCGCCGATGCTCATCGACACGCCCTGGCCCCAGCGCCATCCCCTGGCGGGCAGCGGCTGGGTGCAGCAGCCCCATCGCCTGGAACACTGGCTGCGCGAACTGGACCGCGACAGTTATCCGTTGTTGCACTGCCTGTCCCAGGGGCGCACGCGGCGCCTGGGGCTGTACTACGAAAGGCTCTGGCAGTTTGCCGTGCAGCATGCGCCGGGCATCGAACTGATCGCGGCGAACCTGCCGATCCGGCGCGAGGGCCATACGCTGGGCGAATTGGACCTGCTGCTACGCGATAATGAAGGCGTGCATCACCTGGAGTTGGCGATCAAGTTGTACCTGGGCCCGCAACAAGGCAACGGGCGGGATACCGCGCAATGGCTTGGGCCCGGCTGCCATGACCGACTCGACCGCAAGCTGACGCATCTGCATGAGCATCAACTGCCGATCTCGGCACGCCCGGAAAGCCGCGAGGCCCTGGCGGCGCTGGGCATCGAATCGTTCCGCTCGCACCTTTGGCTCGGCGGCTACCTGCTCTATCCTTGGCCGGGCGAGGCCGAACCGCCGAGCGGTGCGCACCCCAGGCATTTGCGCGGCTGCTGGTTGCACCAGCGGGACTGGCCAGGATTCGTCACTCAGCGCCCGCCCGGGCGCTGGCAGCCCCTGCCCCGCGCAGCCTGGCTGGCCCCGGCCCATTACCCGGTTGACCAGGTCTGGACTGCCGGACAACTGGAGGCCTGGCGAACCGCCCTTGATCCCATGGCACCGGCGCAACTGATGGTGCGCCTGAGCGAAAATGCCGAGGGCGAATGGGAAGAAGCCGAGCGGGCGTTTCTGGTGGCGGACCTTTGGCCGGATGTGCCGGGTAATGGCTGAGGTTTGGGGTGTCTGTCAGGGCCCCTTCGCG
>NZ_JBHFJB010000147.1:77144-88421 GCF_057334555.1 Pseudomonas sp. AGC41 | reverse complement strand
GCCACCGGTGGCCAGGTCGCGGTCAGCGCGGCCGGTCGCAGCCTGGTGCGCGATGGCGCGGTAATCGACGTGTCCGGCGCCATCGGCGTCAAGGTGGCGATGGAATCCAATTCCATCAAGGTCAACGTCCAGGGCAACGAACAGCGTGACGCCTCGGTCAACCGCGAAGGCGGCAAGTTGACCAACAACGACGTGTGGGTGGACGTGCGGGATCTGGTCTACGTCCCGGCTGGCACCAACGGTTACGCCAGCGACCGCTGGTACACGGCGGGTGGGCTGTTGGAAGTTGGCGGCTATTTGGGGACCCGAGGTCACAGCGCCGGTGAATGGGCAGCGCAAGGCGGCACCCTGACGTTCACCGGTAACGACGTGGTGACCCAACAGGCAGCGCAGTTGAACCTGTCTGGCGGTACCCTGGATGTACAGAGCGGATACTTGCGCCAGTCCTGGCTCAAGGGCCCCAACGGGCGTTTGTATGACTTGTCCAAGGCACCGGGGGACATCCTCTACACCGGCATCTACAAGGGTTACGAAGACCACAGCCAACGCTGGGGCCAGACTGATTACTACTACAACCCGCTGATCGCCCCGCGCGAGCGCTTTGAAGCCGGCTACACCGTCGGCCGCGATGCCGGCAAGCTGGTGGTGTCGACCCGCAACGCGGTGCTGGAAGGTCAGATCGTCGGCGAGGTCTACCAGGGTGAACGCCAGACCCAAGCGCCGAACCTCAACCTCGACGGCTACCAGCAATCGCAGAACGCCGTGGCCCGTCGCGCGCAATTATGGGTGGGCAGCTACTCGCCGATCTATGACAAGACCAGCGGCGTGATCAACAGTGGCCTGAACCCCACCTTCGACCAGGTCACCCTTGGCAAGGTGGCCGACAAGCTTGCCGCGGGGCTGGACCTGACCTCGGTAGTCGGCACTGACCGGCAAGGCAAGCTGGTGCTGGACAATGCGTTGCTCAATGGCTTCCAGCTCGGCGCGGTCAAGGTGGCGGCGGCTGAAGGCATCCAGGTCGACGGTGCACTCAAGGTCGCCGACGGCGGCGATATCACGCTTTATGCCCCGCAGGTCGAGGTGAACGCCGACCTGACTGCCCGCAGCGGTCGTATTGCCTTGGGCAACGTGCTCAAACAGGTCAGGGCCGACAATTTCCAGATGGGAGACGTCGCGCTTTCACCCGCCACGGGACAGCGGGCGACGGTCACATTGGGTGAAGGCGTCAAGCTGAACACCGCCGGGCGCTGGAGCAATCTGCTGCTCGACGGCAACGACCGCCAAGGCCTGCCGTTCATCAACGGCGGCAGCGTGTCCGTGCGCAGTACTGGCGATATTGATGTGCAGCAGGGCAGCCTGATTGACGTCAGCTCCGGCGCTGCCGTGATGGCCGATGGCAAGACTCGCGGCGGCAAGGGCGGGGACTTGACCTTGACCGCGAGTACCGGTGCATCGTCCGGTAACGGTAACTTGATCCTCGAAGGTGAACTGCGCGGTACCGGCGTGAGTGGCGGCGGGACCTTGAAGTTGGCGGCCAGCAAAGTGCTGATCGGCAACAGCGACATCCCTCTCGAACCTGGCATTTTGCAACTGGGCGGCGATTTCTTCGACAAGGGTTTCTCGGCCTATGACATCACCGGTAATCAAGGCCTGACCGTGGCCGACGGGACCCGGGTCGATGTGACGATGCCGGTGTACCGTTTCGGTGAGCAGGCTTTGACTACCGGCAGCAACGCAGAGCCGGCTGATGCCTTGCAGCGCTGGACGCCGGAGCTGTATCAGGAAGATGCGGTCAAAGGTGTCCTGACCCAGCGTCGTGGTGCGAGCCTGAGCCTAACCGCCGGCACCGCGAACTCCAGCGCGGCAGACATGGCCAGCACGGTATTGAACATCGGGCGTGGAAGCGTGATCAGCGTCGATCCGGGACAAGGCATCGACTTGCGCAGCATCGGTCAACTGACCGTCAACGGCACCCTCAACGCCTGGGGCGGACGAGTCAGTCTCACCGAACTTAGCGTCAGCAACCCAGTTCGCAACCCGGTCAATGCCCAAGGCCATGGACGCTCCGTCTGGTTAGGCGAGCAAGCATTGATCGATGTCTCCAGTCGGGCCGTGACTGCCCAGGACATGCGCGGCCAGACCTATGGTCTGGTGCGTGACGGTGGCGAGATTGTCATTGGTGGTCAGATTGATGTCGCGAAAGGATCGGCTTCGGCGCCGGAATTGTTCGTGGTGATGCGCGAGGGGGCACGCCTGCAAGCGGATGGCAGCCAGGCAATGCTGGATGTTCCTGGCCAGGGACGCATATCGGTGACGAGCAACGGTGGCAGTATTTCCCTGGCGTCGGCCAATGGTCTGTACCTGGACGGCGAATTCAGTGCCCGTTCCGGTGGCACGGGGGCCGCAGGGGGAAGTTTGTCGGTGGCGCTGGAGACACCGTATTACCTGAAAAGCGCAGTCAATGACCGGGTCTTGCAGGTGCGTGAACTGGTGCTGGGACAAACCGCCCAGGCGAGCCCGCTAAGCGACACCGCCGAGGCCTCGGCGGATTCGTTGATCTATGGTCATGGGCGTTTGGGTGTGGACCAGGTCCAGGCGGGCGGCTTCGACAGCCTGTCTCTGCTGAGTAACGGCATTATTAGTATCGGTGGCGACGTGTCGCTGTCCCTCGGCCAAAGCCTGAGCCTATATGCGCGTAGCTTCGGGTTGAGCTCAGCCGCGCCAGCCGACACCCGTGTTCAACTTAATGCAGCTCATCTGCTGCTGGCGGGGCCGGCGGCCAGTCTACCGAATATGGATTCCTATACCCGACCGCTGATCGAAGGCGACGTATCGCCACTTGCGAACAAGGCGGTGCTTTCCGTCAACGCCGACCTGTTGGATGTACAGGGCAATGTGAGATTCAGCAGCAAAGGCACGCTGAGACAGGCCAATGGCACCACGGTCGAGTTGGAGCGCGCCGGGTTCGACCTGGTCCAGTTAAGCAGCCGTGGTGATCTGCGCTTGTTGGCGGGATTCTCCAGCGAAGGATTGCCTACGGGCTTTACCACGCAATTAATGACTCCTTCGGACATGATCCTGCAAGCGGCGCAACTGTATCCGGCGACCGGTGTCGGGGCTCGGGTATTGGCGGGGTATAGCTTGAGTGGCACCTCTGCCTACGACACGGCGCGCAGCTTGGTCATCGGACGGACTACCCAGGTAACGCCTCAGGTACCTTATTCGGCATTCGGTCACTTACAACTGGGCAGTGCGAATATTGAGCAGGGCGGGGTGGTTCGGGCCCCGCTGGGGTTGATTGAGGTCGGCACCAACGACGGCACTGGCATCACTAGCCAAGTGGACTTGCTGCCGAACAGCCTCACTTCAGTCAGTGGCCTCGGTCTGGTTCTGCCTTACGGCGGTACCGTCGATGGTCAGAGTTATGAGTACGCGGGCAAGAAGGTGGTGCTTCTGGGGCAAGGGGCCATCTCCTATGGCAACGGGGATCTGAATATTGGTGTGATTCTGGGCGGAAAATCTGTTGCGGCCCAGGAAGGCTCGGTACTCGATCTTTCGGGGGGCGGTGATCTGCTGGGTGCCGGTTTCATTTCCGGCCGTGGCGGCTCCACCGACGCGCGCTTCAACCCGCTGGTGCAAATCGGTGCCAACGGCGGCTTTACTTTACCGGGCCTGTCCAGCAACCCGGTCTACGCCATTGTGCCGGGCAACCAGAGTGCATACGCACCAGTGGCGCCCGAGGGCGGCGCAGTGGACCCCAGGATCGGACAACAAATCACCATTGGCGCCGGTGTACCGGGGCTGGCCGCCGGTACCTATACGCTGATGCCGTCCACCTATGCCTTGCTGCCGGGGGCGTTCCGGGTCGAGGTCTACGGTCTGGCGGGTCAGGGTTCCACGGCGGGTGCGTTGCAGATGCGCAACGGCTCCTGGACCACCGCCGGGGTGCTGTCGGTGGTCAATACCGAGCAGCGCAACAGTCTGTCCAGCCAGGTCATCCTGACTTCGGGCGATGTGCTGCGTCGCTATTCGCAGTACAACGAAACCAGCTACGCCCAGTTCGCTGTAGCCGATGCCGCACGCCTGGGCGTGCCACGAGCCCTGTTGCCGGTGGACGCCAAGACTTTGAAGTTGAAGCTCGCGCCAGGAGCGGGAGATCAGGCGTTCTCCTTCAAAGGCATCGGCAAGTTCGCGCCTCAAAAAGGTGGCTACGGCGGTACCGTCACGGTGGTTGGAGGTAATGGGGCGTTGGAGGTCGTTGCCGATGGGCGCGGGGCCACGGCCGGCTTCGAGGGCGTGACCCTCAATGCCGAAAGCCTGAATGCCTTGAATGCATCACGTCAGGTTATTGGCGGCCAGTTCTTGACGCTCTATGGGCAGAGCGGAAACTACATCACGCCCTCGAGCAGTGGAGGTAGAACCTCGTCCAGAGTGATCTTGCGTGAAGGCGTTACGTTGGCGGCACCGGAGGTTTTCCTGCTGGCCAGCAGCGAGGTGTCGATGGAACAAGGCGCCGCCATCAATACCGTTGGTCGTGGCGCGGCTGCCTACGATGCCCATGACGGTTTTATCTATGACCTCAATGTGAGTGGTCAGAACTTGCTGGCCGCCTCCAACGGCTTGCTCAACGTGTTGGCACCCTCATCGGGCAGCAGCGGCACCATCAACATCGGCGGCTGCAGCCTGACGCCATGCAGCGGCGTCACCCGAATTCATTCCGAGGGCAGCATCGTCGCCGCCACCGGAGGGAGCCTGGAATTGGACGACAAGGTGCGCTACGGCACCCGTCACCTGACCCTGGCCTTGAGCAATATCAACGTCGGCACCGCCCCGGCATTGAGCGACGCAGCGGCGCGTCAGGTCTTGCCGGCCGGCCTGACCCTGAGCCAGACGGTACTCGATCGCCTGTTGCGCGGGGACACCGAATACGGCGCCCCGGCCCTGGAAACCCTGGAACTGTCGGCGCGTGCGGCGTTGAATTTCTATGGCACTGTCAGTCTCGACACCTATGACCCGGTGACGGGCAAGTCGCGGTTGGCCAACCTGATGCTCAGCACGCCGGCCATTTATGGCGCAGGCAGCGTCAATGACGTGGCGACCATTCGCACCGCCAACCTGATCTGGAACGGCGCTGTTGGCGCGCCGGGTTCGGTGATTGCCGGTGGGGCCGGCACAGGCGCCGGTCGCCTGGACATCCAGGCCCAGCGTATCGAGTTCGGTTATGGCGAATTCGCCCAACCGAGCTCGATCACTACCCTGGATCGGCTGGCGCTGGGCTTTGCCAACGTCAACCTCAGTGCCAGCGAACGCTTGACCGCCAATCACAAGGGCAGCCTGGCGGTGTATCAGAGCCAGGGCGCCTATGACGCTGAAACGGGCTACGCCTACAGCGGTGGCAACCTGAACATTCTCACTCCGTTGCTCACCGGTGAAGCCGGTTCGATCAACCGTATCACCGCAGGCGGCGCACTCAACGTGGCAGGCACAACCGCCAAGCCGGGCACCGTTTCGGGGCTCGGTGGCGAGCTGTCGCTCAAGGGCGCGAGCCTCAACCTGGCCAGCGCGGTGGTGTTGCCCAGCGGCAAACTGACCCTGAGCGCGACGGATGAGCTGACCCTGGCCGACGGGTCGCTGATCGACGTTGCAGGTCGCGCGGTCACCTTCAACGACGTCACCCGCTACAGCGCCGGTGGCGAAGTCACCCTGCAAAGCCAGAACGGCAACATCCGCCAGGCGGGTGGCTCCAGCATCGATCTCTCGGCCCGCCACAACCAGGCCGGGCGGCTCAGCGCCGTGGCCTTGGGCAGCGCGGCGGGGGTCGTTGACCTGCAAGGGCGAATCCTCGCCAGCAGCACTGGCGAATACGATGCCGGTGGCACGCTCATGCCGTACCTGGCCGGTGGCGTGCAAATCCAGGCCCAGCGCCTGGGCGACAATGGCAGTCTCAGCGAGCAGTTCGCCGCGTTGAACCAACGCTTGAACGACGGCCAAGTGTTCGGTTCCCGCAGCTTCCAGCTCAAACAGGGCGACCTGGTGATCGGCAACGAACTCAAGGCCTCGTCCATCGACGTATCCCTGGACAACGGCAGCCTGCTGGTCAATGGCACGGTGGACGCCAGCGGCGAGCGGGTCGGCAGCATTTACCTGGCTGCAAAAAATGCCCTGACCCTGGGCAGCGGTGCCGTGCTTGACGCCCACGGTCGACGCCTACGCGTGGACAGCTACGGCAAGATCATCGACTCGCCGAACCGCGCCATTGTTGACTTGACCGCCAGGGAAGGCCTCATGACCCTGGGTAACGGCGCGCGTATCGATTTGCGCCACGGTACCGAAGTCGCGCTGGGCAGTGCGTCCGGTATGAACGACGGTCGGCCTCGCGGAACGTTGCAGCTCAGCGCGCCGCGACTGGGTGGCGTGTCGGGAGGCGACATGGCGATCGATGCCAGCGGTGCCCTGGATATTCAAGGCGCCCGCTCGATTGCGGTGGTTGCCACGTGGCAATACAGCGACGCGCCGCTGGTTAACGTGCCGGCGGCCAGCGGCAAACCATATCAGGTCATCAATCAGGCATGGCTGAAGGATGTGGTGGATCCCGACAACACCGCCTTTATCACCAACGCCCACGCCAACAACGATCTGTTGCAGCGCAAACTCGCCGGGCTGAACAACAGCCGCTATCGCGACGTGTTCCACCTGCGCCCCGGTGTAGAGGTGGTGAGTGCGACGGCCGATGGCGAGCTGGTGGTCCAGGGGGATCTGGACCTGTCGCGCTATCGCTATGCGAGCCTCAATCCGCATAACGTTTTGGATGAAAACGTCTACGGCTCCGGCGAATCCGCCAGCCTGACGCTGCGCGCCGGCGGTGACCTGAACATCTACGGCAGCATCACCGACGGTTTTGCCCAGCCGCCCGCCAGCAACGATGACAAGGGCTGGGTGCTGTTGCCAGGCATTGATTTCGCGGCGGGCGATATCGTCGTGCCCGGCACAGGTGTGACCCTGGAGGTCGACACGGCGTTCCCGGCCGGCTCGGTGCTCAACTTCGACGTACCGCTCAAGGGCGCCACCCTGGCGGCGGGAACGCGGTTGCCGGTGGCCGCGACGCTGGATCAGCCGTTGGTGGTGCCGGCGGGCACGGTGCTGGCCGCGGCGGTGCATGACGCACAGGGCAATCTGTTGTTCGCGGCCGGCACATTGTTGGCTTCGACCCAAACCCTGCAGGCGGGCACGGTGCTCGGGGCGGGCAGCCTGCTGGGCAGCAGCGCAACGATAGGCAACCTGATCTGGCCCAAAGGCGTTGCGTTGCCAGACATTGAAGGCGCGAGTAACGGCTTGACCAACGTGCTGCGTCTCAGCAGCGCCCTGGCACTGAGTGTGGGTTCGAAAATTCCGTCAGGTACCGACATCAAGTTGCCGGCGGGTGTCGAGTCGGTGCAGTTGCGTCCGGAAGTGGCGGGGAGCAACTGGGCCATAGCGCCAATGCTGGCCGAGGGCTCGCAGTCCTGGTCGTTGCGACTGGTGGCCGGTGCCGATACGCAGGCGGCGGACGGTCGGGTCGTGCGGCCGGTACTGGCGGGTGGTGATCTGCATTTGGCTGATAGTCACTACGGTATGTTTGGTGTGGCCAAGGCTGACGGAATGTTATGGACAGAAGCCGGATCATTAGATTTTTATGGCGACCTCAGTATGGCGGGCAAGCCGATCGACTTCGATGCCATTAATTACCCTTCCCTTTGTACTGATTCACCAAGCTTTTGCCAGGCAAGCAGCGGCTATGTCTGGACTGAAGTCGGTGCAATCGAATGGGGCGACCCGAGCCTCGCCGGCAAGCCAATTGATTTCGATGCCATCGGTTGGCCTGAGTTGTGCACCGCAAATCCAAGCTGGTGCCTGGCCTCCGGGCAAACCGATTACAAAGCCGGCAGTCAGCGCTGGAGTGTCATTCGCACTGGCGCTGCGGACTTGGAGCTGCTGTCGGCAGGTGATCTGAAAATGGACTCGCTGTACGGCGTCTATACCGCCGGCAGTTCAGCCAGCGAAACGTACGCCAACGACCCGTACAACCAACCCAAGGCGCGTGTGGCGGCGGGCAAGGTGCTCAATGATGCACTAGGTGAAAACGAGCAGTTCGTGGATGGCGGTACCAATAGTCTTTACCGCGCCTGGTACCCGGACTTTGGCGGCAACCTGAGTTTGAAGGTCGGCGGCAATCTGACCGGTAATAGCCTGGATGTATCGAGTGCGAGTATAGGGCGGCCCAATGGAGCAGACATTGGTTACGATACGGTCAACGTCGGTAATTGGCTGTGGCGTCAGGGCAATGGCTCAGTCGCAACCGGTACGCAGGCACAACCCACCGCTTGGTGGATCAATTTTGGTAGTTACACCGCCGCGAAGGACGGCAAGGCTGACCTGACGGTTGGGTTTACCGGCTTCGGTACTCTGGGCGGCGGTAACCTGAATGTTCAGGTCGCCGGCGATGCGGGGGTGCTCGATCAGATGGCAGCGAGTGGTCTTGTGCCAGGCAGCAACAGCCGCAGCCAAGGACTGGTTCTTGCCGTGGGCAGCACCGGGCGTGTGGGCGCTGATGGCAGCCTGCAATTGACCGGTGGTGGTGATCTCAACCTGCGTGTAGGCGGCGCCTTGAATCCCGATAGCGCGTTCGTCAGCGGGCATCTGAACGGTGCGGTCATCAACCTGCGGGGCCACGCGCAGATCGACAGCGGTGCCATCGGTCGAATTGACCTGCGCTATGGCAACGTTGCTTCGGCGCAGTCTCCGGGGGAAACGCGTGCGTACGACCCCTTCAGAGCCACACGTAGCCTGCCAACAGGCGGGCTGACCCTGATGCCGGGCGATGCGACGTTCGATCTGACAACTTCGGGCGACCTGGTAGTGATGGACGTAGCGGACCCTGGCCGGGCGCCGATGATGAGCGTATCGCCGTTCAAAGATGGCGCCACTAACGGATCCGGCGTGAGCTGGTTTTCGTTATGGACGGCTAATACGGCGATTGATCTATGGTCCTCGGGAGGCAATCTGACGCCTATGGTGTCAGGCGTCGAGACGGATCTGGCGGTGGTCTACCCATCGATCCTGAGGGCTGTGGCGGCCAATGGCAGCCTTTACTATGGCAATTCCTCGATATGGGATGGAACAGGTTATGACGGCAACAATCGTCCAGCCCTGTTGCTCGCTCCCGGCATGAACAGTGAGTTGCAATTCATGGCCGGCGATTCCATCTACGGCGGCGACATGTCGGTCAGTCGTTCAGGTGCATCGTCCGCAGCCCTGGCAACGCCGTTCAGGCCAGCCTTTGTGGGTATAGTCGAGACTGTCGAATCCGGTCCCGTCATAAAAGCCAGCAATCTCTCAGCCGATGGCAACCTCGCTCGCCCTAGTGCGAACATATTGCCGCTGTTTGCCTTCGACACCAGCAGTACCTCGGGTGATTGGGCCCTCAATGACGACCCTGCGCGCTTCTATGCGCTGGAAGGTGATTTGCTGGCTGTCACCAGCGGACGGTGGATGACATCGGCATCCGTTGGCAGGTGGCCAGGGCGAATCGCCTACGAAGGCGCCGGAGCTGTACGAATGATGGCAGGACGAGACATCGTCAGTAGTGGGACTCCACTGGGCGGCTCTTTGAGCAACAACTCCCAGGCAGGGGATTACACCAGCGCCGGCAACCTCTTCATCCACAACAACCCCACCGACATCTCAATCGTTTCAGCCGGGCGCGACATCCTCTACAGCAGCTTCAACGTCGCCGGCCCCGGCCTGCTGGAGATCACCGCCGGACGCAACATCCTGATGGATGACAAGGTCAGCATCACCAGTATCGGCGCCGTGGTGCCGGGGGATTCGCGCTCCGGGGCGAGCCTGGTGCTGCAAGCCGGCGCGGGCCTCGACGGTGCGGATTACCAGCGCTTCGTCAAGGCCTACCTGGACCCGGCGAACCAGGCCCTGGCCGGTGTGCCCCTGGCGGACCAGGATGGCAAGGTCGCCAAGACCTACGAAACGGAGCTGGTGAAGTGGCTCAAGGAACGCTTCGGCTTCAGCGGCGATACCGAGCAAGCCCGCAACTTCTTCGCTGCATTGCCGGCCGAGCAGCAGCGGGTGTTTGCCCGCGACGTGTACTTTGCCGAGCTCAAGGCCGGGGGTCGTGAGTACAACGAAGTCGGCGGCGTGCGCCAGGGCAGCTACCTGCGCGGACGAGAGGCGATCGAGCTATTGTTCCCGAGCAAGGACGTGGCGGGCAATGCGATCACCTACAAGGGCGACATCACCATGTTCGGCGGGGCAGGGGTGCACACCGATTTTGGTGGCGGCATTCAGATGCTCACTCCCGGTGGCGGGCAGACGTTCGGCATCGAAGGCAACGCGCCGCCGTCCACCGCCGGGGTCATCACCCAGGGCGAGGGCGATATCCAGTTGTATGCGAAGAACAGCATCCTGCTAGGGCAGAGCCGGATCATGACCACCTTTGGTGGCGCAATCCTCGGCTGGTCGGCCCAGGGCGACATCAACGCCGGCCGGGGTTCAAAGACCACCGTGGTCTACACGCCGCCCAAGCGCCTGTACGACACCTGGGGCAACGTGACCCTGTCGCCGTCGGTGCCGAGCACCGGCGCCGGCATCGCCACGCTGAATCCGATTGCCGAAGTGGCGCCGGGGGATATCGACCTGATCGCGCCGTTGGGCACCATCGATGCGGGCGAGGCGGGGATCCGTGTGTCAGGTAACGTCAACATTGCGGCGTTGACGGTGGTCAACGCGGCCAACATCCAGACCCAGGGCAAATCCACCGGCGTGCCGTTGGCGGCTTCGGTGAACACCGGGGCGATCACCTCAGCCAGTTCGGCGGCGTCCTCGGCGACACAAGCGGCGGAAGACGTAGCGCGCCAGCAGCAGAACGCGGCGCGGCAGAACCAGGCGTCGGTGTTTACCGTGCAGGTGGTGAGTTTCGGCTCCGAGCAACTGGCGCCTTCGCGTGATGGCGCCAGCCGTGAAGCACCACGTACCTATGATCCGGCCAGTCCGGTGCAGGTGCTGGGTGCCGGGCCGTTGGACGAGCAGGCGCGGCAGCGGTTGACCGAGGAGGAGCGGGGGCGGTTGAGCCTGTAAACCGAGTCGCGGCCTTCGCGAGCAGGCTCGCTCCCACAGGGGTTGTTGTGCCTGGAAGCCTTCGGGCACCCGGTCCTCCCTTGTCACAGGGTTTGTTGTGCCTGGGCATCATTGGATACCCACTATCCCCGTGGGGGGGGGGGGGGGGGG